>JBFKMA010000007.1:0-17553 GCA_041630175.1 Albidovulum sp. | reverse complement strand
CTGGCGCCGCACCATGTCCGCCTCGATCACGCCCAGCTTCTCGACCGCGAGCCCCTTGTGCTCCTTCGGGCGCGACATCTCGGCAATCGCCGCGCCGGCGATCAGACCGGCCGTGGTGAATATCAGAACCGCGAAGGGGCCGAAACCGCGGCCGACCCCGGTATCACCTGTACGTCGCCTCATGTTTCCCTCCCTGATTTCGTGAAAGACCGGGAACAGGGTATGATCGCGACGGAAACCATCGCAAACGAAGAGATTTCATCTGCGGGCGAGGAGAATTCACGAGCATGAAACGCAAGATGCCGCCCTTCCCCGCGCTGCGCGCGTTCGAATCCGCGGCACGGCTCGGCAGCTTCAAGGCGGCGGCAACGGAGCTGTGCGTTTCCCCGTCGGCGATCAGCCATCAGGTGCGCCTGCTCGAAACCTATATCGACCGGCCGCTTTTCCTGCGGACCGCCCAGGCCGTGCAGCTCACCCGGGACGGCGCGCACTACCTGAAGCGCGTCGGCCCCGTGCTCGACGAGCTCGACGCCAGCACCCGCGAAATCGCCGGCGAGGTCATGCAAGGCACGCTCCGGCTGAAGATGACCGAATGGTTCGCGAAACGCTGGCTCATCCCGCGCCTGCCCGGATTCATGCAGGCTTTCCCGGAAATCGAACTCAATATCGAGACCGGCCTGCCTCCGACCGATTTCCGCGACGGAGAACTCGACGTCATCATCCATTGGGGCGACGAGCCGGTGAAAGGCGTGGCCATCGAGCCCTTCTTTTCCTCGACACGCACGCCGGTCTGCAGCCCCGCTTACCTGGACGCGCATCGCGACCTGAGGCGTCCGCGGGATCTCCAGGGGCACGTTCTCCTGCGCGACGAGACGTCGGACGGCTGGCAGGAATGGTTCCGGGTCGCGGGCTGTCCCGACCTCTGCCCCGAAGGCGGTCCGGTCTTCGCACATTGCGAATTGTCCACCGCCGCCGCGCTGAGCGGCGCGGGCATCGCCCTGTCCTATCGCGACCTGCTGACCGACATGCTCGACGCCGGCCAGTTGAGACAGGTCTTCGACATCCTGTCGCCGGTGCGGACGATCTATTCGCTGGCCTACCGGAAGAGCCGCGCCACGGAACCGAAGATACTCGCCTTCCGAAACTGGCTTTTCACGCAGATCCTGCACGACGCCGAAGACGCGGCGGACCAACCGATCGCGTTTCAGGCGGCGCAGTAGCGGACGCCGCGACGGCCCGGCCCGGAGCCGCGGCGATAGACACGCCACGGATGTTCGACTAGCAAACGGCAGACGCTGCCGCCCGGACCTGCCATGACCCGCCATCCGCTTTTCGGCCTCGGCCTTGCCGCCTTCGGCGCGCTGGTGCTGACGCCCGACACGCTGTTCATGCGCTGGTCGGAGATGTCGGGCTTCGCCATGCTCGCCTGGCGCGGCCTGCTGATGGGCGGGCTTCTCCTCGGCGTTTGGCTCCTGACCGCGCGGGGGCGGTGGCGCGCCGACCTCCGCGCGCTCGCGAGCCTTTCGGGCGCGGGCGCGATCCTGTGCCACAGCGCCAACGCGACGCTGTTCAGCCTCGGCATCGCCCATGCGCCGGTCGCGGTGGTGCTGTTCGGGGTGGCGGCGATGCCGGTCTTCGCCGCGCTCTTCGCCCGGGCGCTGACGGGCGAGGCGACGCGGCCCGCGACCTGGGTCGCGACCGTCGCGGTGATGGCCGGCATCGCCACCGCGGTCTTCGGCGACGGCGCCGAGGGCGTGGGCATCAACCGGGCCTCGCTCATCGGCGCGCTGGCCGGTCTCGGCGTGGCGGCGCTGCTGGCGCTCGCCTTCGTGCTGATCCGCCGGGCGCGGGGCCTGCCGCTCCTGCCGCTGATCGGCACCAGCGCGCTTCTCGCCGGCTGCGTCGGCCTCGCCGCGGCGCCCGCCGGCGCGCTCGGCGCGGGCAATGTCTGGGCCATCGCGCTCACCGGCGCGGTGATCCTGCCGGTCTCCTTCCTCGCACTGACCCATGCCTCGCGCCACACCGCGGCGGCCAATGTCGGCCTGCTCATGCTTCTCGAAACCGTGCTCGGCCCCGCCTGGGTCTGGCTCGGCGCGGGCGAGGCGATGACCGCGCCGATGCTCCTCGGCGGCGCCATCGTGGTCGGCAGCCTCGCGATCTATCTCCTGGTCAGCGGTCGGCAGGCCTCCGCCGCCCGCCGGGCCGCCGCGCGCTCCCGGATCTGAGGATCGAGAACAGTGCATGGCCGGGCGATCCCGCGGCGGACGCGCAAGGTGACAGAAGCGGATTCTTGTGGTCTGGTACCGGGGACAGGTCTTCCCAGGAACCACGCCGAGAGCCGGACGGACACGCGCATGACCCACTCGACTTCCCCGAGGAACCAGAATCCGCAAGCCAAGCGGCGGTGTCACCGCTGCCACGGCGCCGGCCGCGTGGCCTGCCAGATCTGCGCTGGCGCGGGTCAGGTCCACCGCGGCACGGATGTCTTCGGCAACCGGCAGTTCGAGCGCTGCAGCGGCTGTTTCGGAACCAAGTCGACGCGCTGTTCGGCATGTGGCGGCGAAGGCTTCACCTGATTGCGACGCGGGAAAGCTCGGGCCGCGAGACAGCTACCCGGCACCCCCTAGGAAAAAGGGCGCCCCGTTCGGGGCGCCCTCGGGCGTTCACCTCCGGGACGGTCGCGTCACTCGATCGACAGCGCCACGAAGCGCGGATCGCCGTTGCGGCGGATCAGCAGCAGCAGCGACTTGCGCCCGGCCTCCTTGGCCTCGTCGATCCGGGCCTCGAGATCGGCGATCGAGGCCACTTTCTGCTGGCCCGCCTCGGTGATCAGGTCGCCCGAACGCAGCCCCTTGCCAAAGGCCTCGCTGGTCTCGTCGATCTCGGTGATCAGCAGGCCCTCGGTGTCGTCGGGAAGCGCCATCTGCTGGCGGATCTCGTCGGTCAGCGTGCCGAGCGTCATGCCGAGCACGTCCTTCTCCGCCGGCTCGGTCGCATCGACGGAGGCCGGAACCGCCTCGCCCTCGGCCAGTTCGCGCCGGCCGAGCGTGACGAGGAGCGTATGGCTCTTGCCGTCGCGCAGCACCACGACGCGCACCGCCTTGCCGACATCGGTATCCGCGACGCGGCGCACGAGGTCGCGGGTGTCGCTCACCTCGGCGCCGTCGAAGCTGACGATCACGTCGCCCGACAGCATGCCGCCATCCATGGCCGGGCCTTCCGGCACGTCGGTGACGAGCGCGCCTTTCGCAGCCTCGAGCCCCATCGCCTCGGCGACGTCCGGCGTCACGTCCTGGATCCGCACGCCGAGCCAGCCGCGGCGGGTTTCGCCGAATTCCTTGAGCTGGCCCACGACCTTCGAGACCACGTTCGAGGCCATCGAGAAGCCGCTCCCGATCGAGCCGCCAGTGGGCGAGAGGATCGCGGTGTTCACGCCGATCACCTCGCCGTCCATGTTGAACAGCGGGCCGCCGGAATTGCCGCGGTTGATCGCGGCGTCGGTCTGGATGAAGTCGTCATAGGTGCCCGAAAGCTCGCGGTTGCGGGCCGAGACGATGCCGGCCGAGACCGAGAAGCCCTGGCCGAGCGGGTTGCCCATCGCCATCACCCAGTCGCCCACCCGCATCACGTCGGAATTGCCGAAGCTGACGTAGGACAAGGGCTCGTCGCTCTCGACCTTCAGAAGCGCGATGTCGGTCTTGGGGTCGGTGCCCACCAGTTCCGCATCGAGCGTCGCGCCCGAGAAGAACTCCACCGAGATCTCGTCGGCGCCGTCGATGACGTGGTTGTTGGTCACGATGTAGCCGTCTTCCGAGATCACGAAGCCCGAGCCCAGCGCATTCGACCGCCGCGGCCCACGCGGATTGCCGAAGTCGCGGAAGAAGTCCTCGAAGGGCGAGCCTTCGGGCACGATCGGCGCGCCGTCGATGGGTGCCGCGACCGTCGTCGTCGTGGTGATGTTGACCACCGACGGGCTCACCCGCTCGGCGAGGTCGGCGAAGCTGTCGGGCGCCGCCCGCGCCTCCGCCGGCGCCGCCTGCCCGAAAGCCAGCGCGAGCGCCATGAGAATTGCCCAGACCAGCCCCGCCACGGCGCCCGGCCGCATGCGGCTGGCCTGAAGAGTCATCACCTGAGGTTCCACTCCAATCTCCCTTGTTCTTCTCGTTGCCGGACGGGCTGCCGCCCCCGGCTGCGTGAGCGCATCACTGAAGTAAGCGCTCGGGCGCATAAGTCAAAGCCACTTGCGCCCTCTCAACTTGATGTGATCGCCCGGCCCCGGATTGTCTCAGCCGGCGATGCCCCCGGCAAGCCAAATGAGCGCAAGCCCCAGCGCCACCGCGCCGAGCCCGAGACTGCGGCGCGTCTCGACCGGCATCCGCCGGATCAGTTCGAGAAGTTCGTCGATACGCGAAGGGGCCAGTGCAAGCACCAGCCCCTCCACGGTCAGAACCAGCCCGATGGCCATGAGGATGAGCGTGAAGCCCCCCGTCATTTCCCGCGCTCGGTCGACTTCAGATAGTCGAAGAACTCGCTGTCCGGCGCCATGACCATGGTCGAGTTGCCGGCCAGCAGCGATTGCCGATAGGCCGCGAGCGAGCGGTAGAAGTCGAAGAATTCCGGGTCCGCCCCGTAGGCCTCGGCGAAGATCGCGTTCCGGAGGGCATCGGCCTCGCCGCGGATGATCTCGGCCTGACGCTGGGCGTCGGAGACGAGCTCCACCTTGGTCCGGTCGGCCTGGGCGCGCACGCGCTGCGCCGCCTCGTTACCACGCGCCACTTCGTCGGCGGCCTCACGCTCACGCTCGGCGCGCATCCGCGCGAAGGTCGCGTCGAGGTTCTGGTCGGGCAGGTCGGTGCGCTTCAGCCGCACGTCGATGATCTCGACGCCGAGCGAATTCGCCTCGTTGCGCGAGGCGTCGCGGATCTGAGCGGCCAGCCCGGCGCGGTCGGCCGAGAGGATCTCCGAGGAGGTGACCGAACCGAGGACCTCGCGGGTCTGGGCGCGCAGGATCGTGTCGATGCGGTTTTCCGCCAGCGACAGGCCCGAGGCGCCGACCGCCTGCCGGAAGCGCTGCACGTCGGCGATCCGGTAGCGCGCGAAGGCGTCGACCACGAGCCGCCGGTCATCGAGCGGCGTGATCTCCAGCGGGTCGACGTCGAGCCCGAGGATGCGGTCGTCGTAGCGCACCACCTCCTGGATGACCGGCAGCTTGAAGTAGAGCCCCGGGGTCTCGTGCACGGCCCTGATCTGGCCGAACTGCAGGACCAGCGCCTTTTCGCGCTCGTCGACGATGAAGATCGCCGACAGAGCGCCCGCGATGGCGAGGACGAGGATCGGGAGAAGAAGCGTTGCGCGGTTCATCAGTTGGTCTCCCCGGTCGCGGGCTTCCGGCCCAGCTCGTTCAACGGCAGATAGGGCACGACGCCCTGCCCGCTCGGGCTCTCGTCGATGATCACCTTGTCGACGCGGCCCAGCACCTCTTCCAGCGTCTCGAGATAGAGACGCTTGCGCGTCACCTCCGGCGCCTTCTGGTACTCCGTCAGAACCGCCGAGAAGCGACTCGCCTCACCCTCGGCCTGGTTCACCACCTGGGCGCGGTAGCCCTCGGCCTCCTCCAGAAGCTGCGCGGCCTGGCCGCGGGCGCCGGCGAGCACCGTGTTGGCATAGGCGTCGGCTTCCTTCTGCAAACGGTCGCGCTGCTGTTCGGCCGACTGCACGTTCTTGAACGCGTCGATCACCTCGCGCGGCGGGTCGGCGCGGTCGAAGTTCACCCGCACGATGTTCAGCCCGGATTCGTAGCTGTCGAGCGTCGACTGGATCAGCTCCTTCAGCCGCTCGGCGATGATGCCGCGGTCGCGGTTGAGGATCGGCGCCAACTGCGACTGCGCGATGATCTCGCGCATCGAGGCCTCGGCCACGGCGTTGATCGTCAGTTCCGGGTCGCGCAGGTTGAACAGGTAGTTCGTCGGGTCCGATATGTTCCAGACGACCTGGAAGTCGATGTCGACGATGTTCTCGTCGCCGGTCAGCATCAGCCCGCTGTCGCCGGTGCCGCCGCGGCCGACACCGATATCCTCGGTGCGTTCCGGCGTCACCGGGATCACGTTCGCGGTGACCACCGGCCAGGGCGCGAAGTTCAGGCCCGGTTGGCCGATCGACGAGAACTTGCCGAGGAACAGCTCAACCGACTGCTCTTCGGGCTTCACCGTGTAGAACGACGCGAAGGCCCAGAGCGCCGCTGCCGCAAGCGCCCCGATCCCGAGCGTGCCGCGCGTGAAGACCGGCCCGGTCGAACGACCGCCGCCGCCACCCGGCCCGCGCGGCCCGCCGCCGCGGCCGCCCATCAGCACCTTGAGCTGCTCGGTGCCCTTCTTCATGATTTCCTCGATCTCGGGGATCTGCGGGCCATCGCCCGGCCGTCGACCGCCCCGGCCGCCCTTCCGGTCGTCGTCGTCTCCGCCCGAACCGCCGCCGCCCCAGGGTCCTCCGCTACCAGCCATCAGGACATTTCCCCCTGCTCTCTGTTCATTTCAATCTCTCTTCCCAACTGGTTGTTCTGCGCCGGATTTCAAGCCGTCCTGACCGGCTTGCGCAGGGTCACGAGTTCCTCGGCCATCACCGGGTGAACCGCGACCGTGCGGTCGAAATCCTCTTTCGTGGCGCCCATCTTGATCGCGATCGCGGCGAGCTGGATCATCTCGCCCGCACCCGGCGCGACGATATGGCAGCCGAGGACCTTGCGGGTCTCGGCGCAGACGATGAGCTTCATCATCACCCGGTCGGGGCGCCCGGCGAAGGCCGACTGCATGGGCCGGAACGAGGTCGCGTAGACCTCGATCGGGCGCTCGTCGCGCGCCGCCTCCTCGGTCATCCCCACGGTGCCGAACTCGGGCTGGGTGAAGACCGCGCTCGCCACCAGCTCGTGATCGGGCTTCACGGGTTTCGCGCCAAAGACCGTGTCGGCGAAGGCGTGGCCCTCGCGGATCGCCACCGGCGTGAGGTTGATCCGGTCGGTCACGTCGCCCACCGCGTAGATCGACGGCACCGCGCTCTGCGACCATTCGTCGACCGCGATCTCGCCCTTGCGGCCGAGCTTCACGCCCAGCGCCTCGAGCCCCATCCCCTCGGTATTGGGCACCCGGCCCGTCGCATAGACGACCTTCTCGAAGACCGCTTCGCGCCCGTCGGTGGACTTGACCCAGGTGCCGCCCTCCACGGGCTTCATCTCGATCACGTCGGTGCCGACATGGAGATTGACGCCGCCCTGGCGCATCAGCTCGGCAATATGGCCGCGCGCCTCGCCGTCGAAGCCGCGCAGGATCTGCTCGCCCCGGTAATATTGCGTGACCTCCACGCCCATGCCGTTGAGGATGCAGGCGAATTCGCAGGCGATGAAGCCGCCGCCGACGATCAGCACCGATTTTGGCAGCGCCTCCATCTTGAAGATGTCGTTCGAGGTCATCGCGCCGGCTTCGGCCGCGATCTCGGGCAGGAAGGGCCGGCCGCCGGTGGCGATCAGGATGTGCTTCGCGGTGAAGGTCTCGCCCGAGGCGAGCGTCACCGTATGCGCGTCCGCCAGCGTCGCGCGGGCATCGTGGATCGTCACATTGGCGCTCTTGAGCCCGGCGCGGTAGACGCCCTCCAGCCGGTCGAGCTCGGCATCGAGCTTGGTGCGGAACGCGGTCCAGTCGAAGCCGCCGGACGCGACCTCCCAGCCATAGGCCCGCGCATCCTCGATCGCGCCGGCATAGGACGAGGCGAAGACCATCAGCTTCTTCGGGACGCAGCCGCGGATGACGCAGGTGCCGCCCATCCGGTATTCCTCGGCGAGCCCGACCTTCGCGCCGTATTCGCTCGACGCGATCCGCGCGGCGCGCACGCCGCCCGAACCGCCGCCGATGACGAAAAGATCGTAGTCGAACGCCATGTCGCCCTTCTCAGCCCTCACTCGCCGAGATCGGCGAAGACGTTCCTGGTTTCCTCGTGCTCGACCGCGCCCGTGTCGATGTCGTGAATCTCGACGCTGCCGTCGTCATGGCCGACGATCACCTGGTCACAGATATCGATGAACAGCCCGTTTTCAACCACGCCCGGCACCTGGTTGACCAGAAGCGCGAGCTGGCGCGCATTGCCGATGCGCCCCAGATGCAGGTCGAGGATGTGGTTGCCCTCGTCGGTGACATAGGGCCGGTCGCCATCCATCCTGAGCGTCACCTTGCGGCCGGACACGTCGAGCGAGACCAGCATCTCCTCCACCAGCTTCTGCGTCGCCTGAAGCCCGAAGCGGATGACCTCGATCGGCAGCGGGAAGGCGCCGAGCTGGGCGACCTGCTTGCCGGCATCGGCGATCACCACCATCCGGTCCGAGGCGGTGGCGACGATCTTCTCCTGCAGAAGCGCGCCGCCGCCGCCCTTGATGAGGTTGAGCTCGCCGTCGAACTCGTCGGCGCCGTCGATGGTGAGGTCGAGCCACCCCGCCTCGTCGAGCGTCACCACCTTGATGCCCATTTCGCGCGCCAGATCCGCGGTGCGCGTCGAGGTCGGCACGCCGATGATCTCGAGCCCCTCGTCGCGCACCCACTCGCCGATCCGCCGCACCATCCAGGCCGCGGTCGAGCCGGTGCCGAGCCCCACGCGCATGCCGTTCTCGATCAGCTCGACCGCACGCCGGGCGGCCGCGATTTTTGCCGTGTCGGCGGGGGATTTGTCAGCGGGCATGGTGTTCTCCGTAGCGGTAGCGCCCCCGCTTATAGGAAAGATGGCCGCAAGGTGCGAGGGGCAATTCGCCAAGCCTGCCGGGACAAGGCCGGTTTCGAGGCCGGCGCGGGCGGTTTGCGCGTGAAAGCGTCGCTTTCCGCCTCGCGGAAGGGAAGCGTCCGACGGATAACGGCGCGAAGACCCGGAGCCCGCGCGATGTATGTCCTCCACTATGCCCCCGACAACGCCTCGCTGATCGTCCGGCTGGCGCTGGAAGACCTTGGCCAGCCCTACCGCACCTGCCTCGTCGACCGCGGTGTGCGGGCGCAGGACAGCGCCGAGTACCGGCGGCTCAACCCGAACGGCCTGATCCCCGCATTGGAGACCCCCGAGGGCGCGATCTTCGAGACCGGGGCGATCCTGCTGTGGCTCTCCGAACGCCACGGCGCACTCGCGCCGCAGCCCGGCGCGCCGGACCGGGCGCGGTTCCTGAGCTGGCTGTTTTTCGCCGCGAACACGCTGCACGCCGACATCCGCATGCATTTCTACGCCGACCGCCATGCCGGCAGCCCCGAGGGCCTGCCCGCCTTCAAGGCCGCCACCCGCGCCCGCATCGCCCGCCATCTCTCCCTCGTCGAGGAGATGGCCGCGCCCCGGCCGGCCTGGTTCTCGCCCGAGACGCCCTCGGTCCTGACCCACTACCTCTGCGGCCTTCTGCGCTGGCTCGCGCTCTACCCGAAAGGCGAGACGGACTGGTTCGACCTCGCCGCCTATCCTGCGCTTCACCGCCTCGCCGCCGCGTCGGAGACCCGTCCCGCCGCCCGCGCCGCCGCCCTTGCCGAAGGCCTGGGCGAGACCATATTCACAGCACCCTCCCATGCCTGCCCGCCCGAGGGCAGCGCGACCTGAAAGGCCCGCCCCATGTTCCTCTCCGTCTTCGACATGTTCAAAGTGGGCGTCGGCCCGTCGTCTTCGCACACGATGGGGCCGATGGTCGCCGGCGCCCGCTTCCTCGAGGCCCTGCGCGCCTCGCCCTTCCACGCGCACGGGCTGAAGGCATCGCTGCACGGCTCGCTGGCCTTCACCGGCAAGGGCCACGCCACCGACCGCGCCACGATCCTCGGCCTCGCCGGCTTCCTGCCCGAGAGCTATGACCACGAGAAGGCCGAGGCGGTGCTCGCCGCGATCGCCGAGACCGGCACCGTGACGCCGCCGGATCTGCCCACGCTGAAGTTCCAGCCCGAAAGCGACCTCGTCTTCGATTTCGGCCCGGCGCTGCCCGGCCATGCCAACGGCATGATCCTGATGGCCACCGACGCCCAGGGCGACGTGATCCTGCAGGAGACGTACTACTCCATCGGCGGCGGCTTCGTGCTGACCGAAGGCGAACTCAATGGCGCCGACAAGAAGGCCGCCAAGCCCTCGCCCTGCCCCTACCCGTTCGAAAGCGCGGCGAAGATGCTCGAGATGGCCGCGGCCTCGGGCAAGTCGATCGCCGAGATGAAGCGCGAGAACGAACTCTACTTCCGCTCCGCCAAGGAGCTTGACGACGGCATGGCCCGGATCTGGCAGGTGATGAACGACTGCATCGAACGCGGGCTCGCCACCGACGGCATCCTGCCCGGCGGGCTCAAGGTCCGCCGCCGCGCCAAGGGCATCCACGAGGCGCTGAAGGCCGAGTACGGCCTCAACATCACCGCGCCGCACGTGATCAACGACTGGATGAGCGTCTACGCGATGGCGGTGAACGAGGAGAACGCCGCCGGCGGCCAGGTCGTCACCGCGCCCACGAACGGCGCCGCCGGCGTGCTGCCGGCGGTGATCCGCTACTGGCTCGACCACGTGCCGGGGGCGACGTCCTCGAAGATCGGCGACTTCCTCCTCACCGCCGCCGCGATCGCCGGCCTGTGCAAGCACAACGCCTCGATCTCCGGCGCCGAATGCGGCTGCCAGGCCGAGGTCGGCTCCGCCGCCGCGATGTCGGCCGCCGGGCTCTGCGCGGTGATGGGCGGCACCCCGGAGCAGGTCGAGAACGCCGCCGAGATCGCGCTCGAACACCATCTCGGCATGACCTGCGACCCGGTGAAGGGGCTGGTGCAGGTGCCCTGCATCGAACGGAACGGCCTCGGCGCGATCAAGGCGGTCTCGGCCGCCTCGCTGGCGCTCAGGGGCGACGGCAAGCATTTCGTGCCGCTCGACGCCTGCATCGAGACGATGCGCCAGACCGGGCACGACATGCACGAGAAATACAAGGAAACCTCGCTCGGCGGGCTCGCGGTCAACGTGCCGAACTGCTGAGCGCGACTCAGCGCGCGAAGGCGCCGAACTCGATCAGCCCGACATTGCCGCCGGTGCTTTCCACCACGTCGAGGCGCAGCCTCTGCGCCTCGACATCGACCGCGAAGCGATGGGCCTGATCGGCATCGGGCAGTTCGAACGGCCCGAGCACCTCGCCGCCATCGACCGTCACGGTGAACTTCAGGATCCGCGCGGTGCCGTCGCTCATGCTGCGCGACCAGACCGCGACCTCGCCGATCCGGGTGACGCCCGGCAGTTCGATCTCGATGAACGCATCGTCGCCGTCCCCGGCCGAGGACCAGGCGCCCTGCCGGCCGCCGTCGATCGCGCCGTCCGCGCCCCAGGCCTCGTCGTTGGCCGCCCCGCCATAGTTGCTCGACACCGCCACGACCTTCGCGCCGGCGGCGAGCGTCGCCAGATCGACCTCGTCCTCCGCCGAGGCCGCCGACGTGCGGAAGCTCCGCACCTCGCCGACATAAAGCGTCCCGTCCGCGGCGGTGCCCTGCACCCGGTAGAAATACTCGGTGTCCGGCTCGAGCCCGGCGAGCAGCGGGTGATGGTCGCTATGGGCGCCGCCGCTCATGTCGTCGTCGACCGCGATGCGCCCGAATTCCGGCGTCGGCCCGAAGACGATCGAACAGGCGAGCGGGATGCTCGACTGGAACAAGACCACGGCGCTTGTCGGGGTCACGTCGCGAATCTCGGGCAGGAGGCCGTCGCCGACCTCGTCGACGGTGCGCGCCGTCACCGCGATCTCCGCCGCTTGCGCCGGCGCGGCGGCCGTCAGCCACGGGCCCAGCGCGGCCAGCAGCACCGCGAGCCGGGATAGCGGGGTCAGTCCAGGCATTGCCATCTTCATTGCTCCTTCCAGCTTCGCCCCCGGGCCGCACCACGCCCTCCGGGCCGAAGCCCGCCGCGACTGTCCCCTCGTCACTGCCCAGCGCGTCCGGCTCTCGGGCCGGATCCGGCCGCCGCTTACATCGCCGGCTTGAAGACCGAGAATTGCAGATCCACGCAGGGCTCGTTCGGCCAGCTTTCGGAGCAACCGCCGTTCATCGAGTTGATCATGGCATTGGCCATGCCCGGCTGCACCTGCTGGTGCGACCGGATCACCGAATGCACTTCCGCCTTCATGGCGTCGAGAAGACCCGGCCCCGCGATGGCCTCGGTCGTGTCGCCGACCGGCAGATGGCCGCGGAACTGCGCCTTGCCGTCGCTGTCGACCACAAGGCCGTCCGCGCGCAGGAGCGAGATCTTGGCCTTCTCCCACATCTCCATGTTCATCGGCGGCGCGCCGTCCGGGCTGTCGGCGATATTGCCGTCGGCATCCATGATCAGGACATCGTCCTCGCCGCATTCGCCGCCCGTGCAGTTCCCGGGCTCGTTGAAGATGACCCACCACATCGTGACGGCGTCCCCCGGCGTCAGCTCGTGCGTGTCGAGCTCCATGTAGACGCCGTGGTCCATGCGCACCAGCTTGGCCTGCGCCCCGTCGATGACCGAGGCGTCCTCGAACCTGTGGACTGTCGTATCCTGCATCATGCCGTCGGCCAGCGCCGCAGGGGCGAAGCCCGTCAGCGCGACGGCGGTCAAGGCAATGGTTGGCGCAATCCGTTTCATGTCAGTCCCTCCCGTTTGGATCGTGGAGACTCCCTCTCCAGAGGACTGCCCGATGGGTCAACATAGCATGAACGGACGGATTTTCCGATATCGGCGCCCCCGCCCGGACTTCGCGCTGGACAGCGGCGAGGCCGCCGGTTAGCGGGAGCCGATGGACCTCGATGACCGCATCCTGACCGGCGTGGCGCTGATGATCGCCTTCTGCGTGTTCGCGCCCCTGATCGACGTCGCCTCCAAGCTCGCCGCGCAGGAGGTGCCGGTGGGGCTGGTCACGCTCGGGCGGTTCGTGGTCCAGGCCGCGCTGATGCTGCCCGTCGTGATGATCATGGGGCTGTCGTTCCGCCTCACGCCGCGCGCGTTCCGGCTCACGGTCCTGCGCGCGGTGCTGTCGATCGCCTCGACCTATTGCTTCGTCGCCGCGGTCCGCGTCATGCCGATCGCCGATGCGCTGGCCATCGCCTTCGTCGAACCCTTCATCATCCTGCTGATCGGCAAGCTCGTGCTCGCCGAGCAGGTCGGGCCGCGCCGGCTCGCCGCCTCGGCGGTCGGCTTCTTCGGCGCGCTCCTGGTGATCCAGCCCTCCTTCGCGGAGTTCGGGGCGGTGGCGTTCTTCCCGCTCGGCACGGCGGTGAGCTTCGCGCTCTACATGCTCGTCACCCGCCACCTGTCGCGGCAGATGCACCCGGTGACGATGCAGCTTCACACCGCCGTCGTCGCGGCGCTCATCTGCCTGCCGTTCCTCGGCCTCGGCCATTCCCTGGGCGAGCCCTCGCTGAGCTTCATGCAGCCTGAGGGCATCCTCTGGCTCTGGCTGTTCTGCGTCGGCCTCGCCGCCACCGTCAGCCACATGGCGATGACCTACGCGCTGAAGTTCGCGCCCTCCGCGACGCTCGCGCCGCTGCACTATCTGGAGATCGTCACCGCCACGATCTTCGGCTACCTGATCTTCGGCGATTTCCCCGACGCGATGACCTGGGCGGGGGTCGCGGTGATCGTCGGCTCGGGCCTCTACGTCATCCACCGCGAACGCCAGGTCGCCCGCGCCGCGCGGCTCACGCTCGATCCTCCGGCGCCAGAGCTGCGATAGCCGCGCCGAGGCAGTCGCGCGGCAGCATTACCAGCATCTTCGCGGCGTCGAATTCCAGCTCCACCGGCCCCTCGGCGCGGTTCGACGTGCCGATTCGCCCGTCCGGCGCGAAGCCGATTCCGCCGATCGGCCAGCGCAGCCCCTCCGAGCGCCCGGTCACCGGCCCCATCGGGTAAAGCGACACGCGCGTCCCCGCCGCAAGGCCGAGCCTAAGCCGCCGCGGCGCCATGAACACGACGTCCTCGGTGCCGAGAATCAGGCAGCGGCGCGCCGCATGCCGCGCCAGCACCGTCCAGACCGCCAGCACATGGTCGAGCCGCGCCCCCGTGAAGCCGATGCCGAGGATGAACGGCGCCTCGATCCGGGTGAGGCATTTCTCGAAATCCGTGGTTTCCTGCTCGGCGATGGGCCACAGCCGCTCGGCCGGGATCGCGGCGCGGGCCGCCGCGCTCACCGAATCGAAGTCGCCGATCACGGCCTCGGGAACATGCCCCGCCGCGATCGCCACATTGGCGCCACCATCTGCGGCTACAAGTACGGGCGCGCGCGCGAGGGCCTCGCTCAGACAGCGATCCGAAACCTCTCCGGCACCGAGGAGGGTCACTGGCAGATGTGATTGGACAATGCTCCCGACCATGCCGGTATTGATTGCAATTAAGCCAAAAAGACACAATATGGGCCAGAAAAAATCGTTCATTCAACCCGTTGATATATAGTCTTGCGAATAAGTTCACTGACTGCCCGCGGTGTGGGTAATGCAGAAAGCGAGCTTCTGATGGTTGGTACAAGTAAAGTCCTGACGGTTTCCTATGGGACATTCTCCTGCACGCTGGAGGGGTTCGACGAACCTTTCTCCACGATGAAAGCGATCGTCGAATATTTCCGGGAGTTGGCCGAGGCCGACCGCCAGTTCGGCGCCGAGATCCCGAAGCTCGACACCGAGACACTGCACCGGATCGCCGAACGCGGGTTCCGCGGCCGGGTCGAGGCGGAGGTCACTGAAGAGGGCATCGTGCTGCGCGCCCTGGGCAAGCCGGAACCGGCGGCCGAGGCGGCGCCTGAGGCCGATCCCGACAGCGTCCAGACCAAGATGGCGCGCCTCCGCGCCGTCATCGCCACCGCCCCGGAGACCGCCGCCCCGGCACAATCGCCGTTCGAGGACGAGGCGGAGGCGCCCGCCGCCACCGCCGACGATCCCGGCGACCAGGCCTCCCGCTCGCCCGCCGACACGCCGGACGCGGAGGATGAGGGGGACGAGGCCGCCGAGGCGGCGCCCGAGGCGCCCCCCGAAGGCGCGCTCGATCTCGCGGCCTGGCGCACCGACGACCCGCTCCCCGCCGCGGCTTCGGCCGAGGAGCCACCGCAGGACGACCCAGAGCCGGAGCCGGAGGAACGGAGCTTTTTCGAACGCGCCCGCGCCCGCGTGGTCGATATCCGCCAGGCCCAGGAATCCGCGCCCGGCCACGACGACGAACTCCGCACGGCGATTTCCGCCGCGATGACTGGCGACGCCGCCGATGCCGAAGACGAGGCGAGCGAGGCGCCGGAGGATGACGAGGCGCTCATCGCCGGCATCGGCGCCACGATCGGCGGCTCCGGGCTCGATGCCGATGCCGAGGCCGACCTGGTGCGCGAACTTGCCTCCGTGGCCCGCGAGGTGCGCCGCGACGGCCATGAAGGCCGCGCGATCCTCGAAGGCACGTCGCGCGACGAGGAGGCCTCGGTCAGGCGCCTGATGGAGGAAGCCAAGTCCAAGCTCGAAGGCGACGAGAGCCGCCGCCGTTTCTCGGCGATCTCGCATCTCAAGGCCGCCGTCGCGGCGACGGTCGCCGACCGCAAGCTGAAATCGCCGGACCAACCCGGCGCCAGGCAACCCGCGGCCGCGACCGATCTCGACCGCTACCGCGAGGATCTGTCCAAGGCGGTGCGCCCGCGCCGGATCGGCGCGGTGCTGTTCAAGCGCAAGCAGGACGACGACGACATCCACGCCGAGGCCACTCCGGTTTCCGCCGAGGACGCGCGCAACTTCGCCGAATTCGCCGAACGACTTGGCGCCCGGGGCCTGCCGGAACTGCTCGAAGCCGCCGCGGCCTATACCGCGACGGTCGAGGGCCAGCCGCATTTCTCGCGGCCGCACATCCTGCGGAAGGTCGCGAAAGTGGCCGAGAACGAGGATTACAGCCGCGAGGACAGGCTGCGCTCGTTCGGCCTCCTCTTGCGCCAGGGCAAGCTGCAGAAGATCAGCCGCGGCCAGTTCACGATCACGGAAGCCTCAAGGTTCATGCCCAAGCCGCGCAGCGCGTCGCACTAGGACAGGCCGGGCAGGTGTCAGACGGAGCGGTCGTCGGGCCGCTCCGTCTTGCGTTCGGCCTCCGGATCGGCCTTGCCGACGCCGCGGAACACGAAGCGGAACGGCAGCATCCACAGGAAGCCGAGCGCGAGGTAGATCGCGACCTCGATCCAGATCGGCGGCCGCCCGAAACGCCCGTCGATCCAGCCGACGAGGCTCACCGCCGCGACGATGTAGAGCGGCAGCCCGACCAGGAGGATCAGGAGCGACAGCCGCCGCCTTGTGCGGTAGGACAGCATCAATCGGTGCCCGTCAATCTGCGAACGGATCGGTGACGAGGATCGTGTCGTCGCGCTCGGGGCTCGTCGACAGAAGCGCCACCGGGCACTGGATCAGCTCCTCGATGCGGCGCACATACTTGATCGCGGCGGCGGGCAGCTCGGCCCAGCTCCGCGCCCCGGCGGTGCTGTCCTGCCAGCCCTCCATCTCCTCGTAGATCGGCGTGACCTTGGCCTGCAAGGCGGCCGCCGTCGGCAGGTAGTCGTAGCGCACCCCGTCGATCTCGTAGCCCGTGCAGATTCTCAGCGTCTCGAACCCGTCGAGCACGTCGAGCTTCGTCAGCGCGATGCCGTTGACGCCGGAGATCGCGCAGGTCTGGCGCACCAGCACCGCGTCGAACCAGCCGCAGCGGCGCTTGCGGCCGGTCACGGTGCCGAATTCGTGGCCGCGCTCGCCGAGCCGCTGGCCGTCGGCGTCGTCGAGTTCGGTCGGGAACGGCCCCTCGCCCACCCGCGTCGTGTAGGCCTTGACGATGCCAAGCACGAAGCCGATCGCCGAGGGCCCCATGCCGGTGCCGGTCGCAGCCATGCCCGACATCGTGGTCGAGGAGGTGACATAGGGATAGGTGCCGAAGTCGATGTCCAGAAGCGAGCCCTGCGCGCCCTCGAAGAGGATGCGCTTGCCGGCGCGGCGCATCTCCGAGAGCACCTTCCAGACCGGCTGCGCGAAGGACAGGAGCTTCGGCGCGATCTCCATCAGCTTCGCCTTCAGCTCGGCCCGGTCGATCGGCGTAGCACCGAGCCCGACCCGCAGCGCGTCGTGATGCGCGAGCAGCCGGTCGATCCGCGCCTCCAGCGTCTCCTCGTCGCCGAGGTCGGCCACGCGGATCGTGCGGCGGCCGACCTTGTCCTCGTAGGCCGGGCCGATGCCGCGCCCGGTGGTGCCGATCTTGGCCGCGCCGGCGGCCTCCTCGCGCAATTTGTCGAGGTCCTGGTGCAGCGGCAGGATCAGAGGCGTGTTCTCGGCGATCATCAGGTTCTCGGTGGAGATCTCCACCCCCTGCGCCGCGAGCTTGTCGATCTCGGCGAAGAGCGCCCAGGGATCGAGCACCACGCCGTTGCCGATCACCGCAAGCTTGCCCTTGCGGACGATGCCCGAGGGCAGCAGCGACAGCTTGAAGACCTTGTCGCCAATGACCAGCGTGTGGCCGGCATTGTGACCGCCCTGGAACCGCGCGATCACATCGGCGCGTTCCGAGAGCCAGTCGACGATCTTGCCCTTG
>JBFKMA010000006.1:0-17946 GCA_041630175.1 Albidovulum sp. | reverse complement strand
CCGCTCGCGAGCTTCGGCAGGTACTTCTTGCGCTGTTCCTCCGAGCCATAGGCGTAGATCGGGTACATCACGAGGCTGGACTGCACCGACATCATCGAGCGGTAGCCGCTGTCGACCCGCTCGACCTCGCGGGCAATGAGGCCGTAGGCGACGTAGGACGACCCCAGCCCGCCATATTCCTCGGGCACCGTGACGCCGAGAAGCCCCATCTCGCCCATCTCGCGGAAGATCTCGGGATCGGTCTTCTCCTCGCGGTAGGCCTCGATCACCCGCGGCTGCAGCTTCTCGGCCGCATAGGCGCGGGCGCCGTCGCGCAGCATCCGCTCCTCCTCGGAAAGCTGGTCTTCGAGGCGGAAGGCGTCCTCCCAGTCGAAG
Source organism: Albidovulum sp. (assembly GCA_041630175.1). Taxonomy (GTDB): domain Bacteria; phylum Pseudomonadota; class Alphaproteobacteria; order Rhodobacterales; family Rhodobacteraceae; genus Albidovulum. Next base: position 17,571 of record JBFKMA010000006.1, on the reverse strand, counting down.
CGCGACAGGTCGGGGGCGTCTTTCGGTTTCAGGGTCATGGGAACCTCACTGCAATGACGCGCAGAACCGCGCGATACGGGTGGCGGCCTCGTTCAGAGAGGCCCGGGAATAGGCATAGGACAGCCGCAGGTAGCCCGGCGTCCCGAAGGCGCGGCCGGGGACGAGCGCGACGCCCTCTTCCTCCAGCAGCGCCTCGCAGAAATCGGCGTCGGTCCCGATCCGGCGGCCGGATCGCGTGACCATGCCGAAAGCGCGGGCGCAGCCGGGGAACAGGTAGAAGGCGCCGCCGGCCGAGGGGCAGTCGAGAAGACCCGTCGCGTTCAGCGCCGCCGCCAGCATGTCACGGCGTTCGCGGAAATCGTCGCAGCGTTCGGCCAGGAGTTGCTGGTCGCCGGTCAGCCCCGCCACCGCCGCCGCCTGGCTGATCGAGGAGGCGCCGGAGGTGATCTGGCTCTGGACCGCGAGCATCGCCGCGGTCAGCCGCTTCGGACCGATCCCCCAGCCGAGGCGCCAGCCGGTCATCGCGTAGCTCTTCGAGACGCCGTTGACGATCAGCGTGCGGTCGGCGAGGTCGGGGGCCACGGCGCGGAACGAGTGGAACGGCACATAGGAGATGTGCTGGTAGATCTCGTCGACCATGATCCCGACATGCGGCGCCTCGCGCAGCACGTCGGCCAGGGCTTCGAGGTCATCCTTGGAATAGACCGCGCCCGACGGGTTCGAGGGCGAGTTGAGCAGCAGCCAGCGCGTCCTCGGCCCGATCGCGGCGCGAAGCTGGTCGGGCGTGATGCGGAAGCCGGTCTCGGCGCTGGTCGGCAGAACAACCGGCTGTCCGTCACAGACAGTGATGATGTCGGGATAGCTGGTCCAGTAGGGCGCGACAATCAGCACCTCGTCGCCGGGATCGAGCGTGGCGGCGAAGGCGTTGTAGAGCACCTGTTTCGCGCCGGTGCAGACGATGATTTCGCCGATTTCGGGCTGGTAGCCGTTGTCGCGCCGACACGCCTCCGCGATCGCCTGGCGCAGCGCGATCGTGCCGGCGGTGAGGGTGTAGGTGGTTTCGCCGCGAAGCGCCGCCCGGTGCGCGGCCTCGATCACATGCGGCGGGGTCGGGAAGTCCGGCTCGCCGGTGCCGAGCGTGATGACGTCGCGGCCCTCGCGCTTCAGCGCCTCGGCCAGTTCGGAAATCCTCAGGATTTCCGAGAGTTCAACCGCGTCGATGCGGGCGGAGCGGCGGAAAGGGTCGGTCATCAAGCGGGCTCGCGGCTGGGTTCTTATGCATCATGGGCGATTGCGCCCGCCGCGAATACCGATATTCTGGCCATTAGATATGCATGGAGTGCATACATGGCGACCCCCAGACGGCTTCTGCCCTCGATCTCGCTGCTGGCGGCGTTCGAGGCGGTGGTGCGCACCGGCTCGACGCTCGCCGCCGCGCGCGACCTCGATCTCACGCAAGGCGCGGTGAGCCGGCTGATCCAGAACCTCGAAACGCAACTCGGCGTCACGCTGTTCCTCCGGGAACGCAAGCGGCTGATCCCGACCGACCAGGCGCTTGCCTTCGCGCGCGACGTGGTCAAGGCGCTCGACCTCATCGCGCGCGGCTCGATGCGGGTGCGGTCGAACACCGGCGGCGGGACGCTGTCGCTGGCCATCCTGCCGACCTTCGGCACCCGCTGGCTCGCGCCGCGGCTGCCGCGGTTCCTCGCGGCCCATCCCGGCATCACGATCAACCTCGGCACGCGGATCGAGCCCTTCGATTTCGACGAGGAGAGCTTCGACGCCGCGATCCATTTCGGGGTGGAGAACTGGGCCGGCACCGGCTCGGTCAAGCTCTTCGACGAGCGTCTCGTGGCCTGCTGCGCGCCGCGCTTCCTCGCCGAGCATCCCGTTGCGGCAGCCGCCGACCTGATCGCCCTGCCGCTCCTGCAGCTCGAAACCCGCCCCAACGCCTGGGCGGCCTGGTTCGCCCATCACGGGGTGGCGCGGCAGGGCGCCCAGGGGATGCTCTTCGACCAGTTCGCGCCGATGATCCAGGCGGTGATCCACGGCCTCGGCGTGGCCCTGTTGCCGGAATTCCTCGCCAAGTCCGAACTGGCCGACGGGCGGCTCGTCGAGGTCTACGGCGAGCCGGTGCGCGGCGAGGGCAGCTACTATCTCGTCTGGCCCTCGGTCGGGGCGTGGTATCCGCCCCTGCAGGCCTTCCGCGACTGGCTGGTGGCCGAGGCCGCCGACCCGGACGGGACCGAGATGCTGCCCCGTTGACCTTTGCCGACCCGAGGATCACTTTCGAGCTATGAACACGCGCCCCGATATCCATGACCGCCTCGCCGCCTCGCTGAAATCGGCGCGGAAGTCGAAGGGGCTGAGCCTCGATGCGGTGGCGAAGCTATCGGGCGTCTCGCGCTCGATGGTCAGCCAGATCGAGCGCGGCGAATCGAGCCCGACGGTGGCGACGCTGTGGAACCTCACCCAGGCCCTGCAGGTCGATTTCGCCGGGCTTCTCGAGGGCCGCAGCGCGCCGGGGATCGAGATCATCCGCGCCGAGGCCGCGCCGGTCATTGCCGGCCGCGGGCAGGGGGTGCGGATCCGCATCCTGTCACCCGCCGAGGCGGCCGGAGAGCACGAGGTCTACGATCTCAGCTTCGCGGCGGGCGGCGGGCTCGTCAGCGATCCGCACGGGCCGGGCTGCCGGGAACATCTGACGGTGCTCGAAGGCGCGCTCCGCGTGGTTTCGGGCGAGGACAGCCAGCATCTCGGCGTCGGCGACACCGCGCGCTACTTCGCCGACCGCCCGCACCGGATCGAGGCCGAGGGCGGCGCGGCGCGGGCGATCCTCATCGTGCAGAACAGCTAGCCGCGCGAGGATGCTCACTCGGCGTCGGCCACCTTGCGGAACGGGCCGTAATCGGTGAGCACCGCGATCTCGCCATCCACCGCGCGCCGCTCGGCCTCAAGATAGCGGGCGACGGCGGCGCGGAACGACGGCTCCGCAATCCAGTGCAGCGAATGCGTCTCGACCGGCAGGTAGCCGCGGGCGAGCTTGTGTTCGCCCTGCGCGCCTGCCTCGACGCGGGCGAGGCCGTGGGTGATCGCGTAGTCGATGGCCTGGTAGTAGCAGCATTCGAAATGCAGGAACGGATGGTCCTCGACCGCGCCCCAGTAGCGACCGAAAAGCGCCTCGCGGCCGAGGAAGTTCAGCGCCCCCGCGACCGGGCGCCCGTCGCGTTCGGCGAGGACCAGCAACACATCGTCCCGCATCGTCTCGTGCACCGCGTCGAAGAAGCTGCGCGTGAGGTAGGGGCGGCCCCATTTGCGGCTGCCTGTATCCTGGTAGAAGCTCCAGAAGGCGTCCCAGTGCTCGGGGCGGAGATCATCGCCGGATAGCTGGCGGATCGTGCCGCCGAAGGCCCGCGCGCCGGCGCGCTCCCTGCGGATCGCCTTGCGCTTGCGCGAGGAGAGCGCTGCGAGGAAGCCGTCGAAACCGGCATAGCCGCGGTTGACCCAGTGGAACTGCTGGGAGACGCGGTGAAGCAGGCCCATCTCAGCGCCCGCCGCGGCCTCATCGGGCGTGCAGAAGGTGACATGGGCCGAGGACAGGCCGTTGTCGGCGGCGATCTGCACCATGGCCTGGGTCAGCGCGGCACGGCCGGCGGTCTCGTGGCCGGGGCGGGTCAGGAACCGCCGCCCGGTCGCCGGGGTGAAGGGCACCGCCGATTGCAGCTTGGGATAGTAATCCCCGCCGGCGCGGTGCAGCGCCTCGGCCCAGCCGTGGTCGAAGATGTATTCGCCCTGGCTGTGGCTTTTCGCGTATAGCGGCATCGCCGCGATGACCTCGCCCGCGGCGCGGGCCACCAGGTGGTGCGGTTGCCAGCCGGTGCCCGCGCCGACCGAGCCGGAGCGTTCGAGCGCGGCGAGGAATCGGTGCGTGGTGAAGGGGTCGCGCGGCCGGCCCGTCGCCGCCTCGGGGCAGGCGCAGGCGTCCCATTCGGCCGCGGCGATGTCGTCGAGGCCGGAAAGCACGGTTATTTCGATGGCGGTCCGGGGCATGGCGCTGTCTGTCCTTGCCCCTGACTTGGGGCGGCGCCCCCCCTCGCGTCAAGCCGGAAGCCGGGCGGCGTAGCCTTCAAAGGTCACATTCTGCGCCACGCGGCGGGCCGCCGCCTCGGCCTCGGGCGAGCGGATCGTCCAGCACAGGACCGCCGCGCCACCCGCCTTCAACTCGGCCACGCGCGGGCGCTCGAGGTCGCCCGCCTCGTGCGAGATGAAGCTCGCGCCGACGCGGTCGTAATCGGGAATGCCGCGCAGCCGGTCGCGGACCGTGGCGGACAGGAGCGGCCAGTCCGCCGCGTCATAGGCCGAGGTGGTCAGTCCGCGCGGCCGGTCCGGCGCGGCCTCGGCCAAGGCCGCGACCGAATGCGGGTTGAAGGACATGAGCGCCACCGGCCCCGCATAGCCCATGAGCGCCGCCGCCACGGCGCGCTCCAGGGCGCCCGTGTCGGGGCCCATCGCGCCGTCCTGGTCCTTGATCTCGATGAGTAGCGGCACCCGCCCGGCGATGAGGTCGAGCATTTCGGCGAGCGTCGGGATGCCCTCCTCGCCGCCGAGGAGCTTCAGCCGCCGAAGCTCGGCCGCAGAGCGGCTGGCGACGCGGCCGGGTTCGCCGGTCAGGCGGCGGGTGTCGTAGTCGTGGAACACCATCGGCACGCCGTCGGCCGAGGGCTGGATGTCGCATTCGATGCCGTAGCCCGCGGCGATCGCCGCGCGGAAGGCGGCAGCGGAGTTCTCCGGCCGCCCGCCCGCGCGGTCGTGGAGCGCGCGGTGGGCGAGCGGGATCGTCAGGAACGCCTCGGGCAGCGGGACCGGCTTCGGCGCCATCACTTGACCTGGAAGACCGCCTCGATCTCCACCGCGACGCCGAGCGGCAGCGCGGGCGCCGAGACCGCGGCGCGGGCATGGCGGCCGGCCTCGCCGAGGATCTCGACCATGAGGTCCGAGCAACCGTTGATCACCTTGGGCTGGTCGGTGAACTCCGCCGTCGAATTGACGAAGCCGGTGAGCTTCACGACCCGCGCGACGCGGTCGAGGTCGCCGCCGAGCGCGGCGCGGGCCTGCGCCAAGAGGCTGAGCCCGCAGCGGCGCGCGGCCTCGGCGCCCTCGGCCACGTCCATCGTGTCGCCGAGCCTGCCCTTGATCAGCCCTTCGGCGCTTTGCGAGATCTGGCCCGACACGAAGATCAGGTCGCCCGCCTGCACATAGGGCACGTAATTCGCCGCCGGGGCGGGGGCGTCCGGCAGGGTGATGCCCAGTTCGGCAAGGCGTGCGTCGATCTTTCCGGCCATGTCTCTGTCTCCCGATTCAGATGTCGCGCGCAACTTAGCCGCGGGCGGGCGCGGGCGGAAGCCCGGTCACGACGCCTGGGCCACCGAAACCACCGGCGGCGGCGGATCAGCTTTCGCGGAAGGCCCGGTTGAAATATTCGGCCAGCGGCTTGATCAGGTAGGCGAGCGGCGTGCGTTCGCCGGTGCGGATGAAGACCTCGACCGGCATGCCGGGGATGATCGGCTGGCCGTCGAGCTTGCCAAGCTCGTCGAGCGCCAGCACCACCTCGGCCCGGTAGTAGCTCGCCTGGCTCGCCTCATCGGTCAGCGCGTCGGCCGAGATGCGCGCGACCTGGCCGGAAAGCTCGGGCGTGGTGCGGCTGTCGAGCGCGGCGAAGCGCAGCGTCACCTCCTGGCCGATGCGCACCTCGTCGACATGGATCGGCGCGACCCGGGCGGCGATCACCAGCGGCCGGTCCTGCGGCACCAGGAACAGCACCGGATCGGCGGCACGGATCACCGAACGCGGCGTCGTGACCTGCAGCGCATGGACGATGCCGGCGACCGGGGCGCGGATCTCCAGCCGGTCGACCTGTTCGATGAGGCTGCGGCGGCGCTCGGCCAGTTCCAGTTCGCGGTAGCCGAGGTCGCGCAGCTGGCTGTTCGCCTCCTCGCGCCTTGTGCTGCCACGCTTCAGGATCTCGATGTCGATCTCGGTGATCCGGCCCTCGGCCTCGGCGCGGGCGGCGTCGAGCTCGCCCGCGGTGCCGGCGAGCCGGGCGCGTTCGCGTTCGAGCGCGAGCACCCGGCCCGCTTGGGTGAGGCCGCGCTCGAGAAGCGTCTGAAGGTCCGCCAGTTCCGCGCCGATCAGCCTGAGCTGGTCGTCGGCCGCGGCGCGCTGCGCGGCGATGCCCTCGATCTGGCTGGCGATCTGGCCGCGGCGGCGCTGGAGCTGCGCGATCTCGTTCGCCTCGGTCTCACGGCGGGCGGCGAAGAGCCGCTCCTGGCCGCGCATGAGGTCCGTGATCTTGGGCTGGTCGGTGCCGGCCAGTTCCTCGGGGAAGTCGATCGCGCCGGCATCGTCGCGCTCTGCCTCGAGCCGGCCGCGGCGGGCGAGGATCTCGAAGAACTGGCCCTCGACGATGGCGAGCTCCGAGTGCAGCAGCGTGCCGTCGAGCCTCAGAAGCGGCGCCCCAGCGGCGACGAGGTCGCCGTCCTTGACGAGGATCTCGGCCACGACGCCACCGTCGGGATGCTGCACGACCTGGCGGTTCTGCTCGACCTCGACCTGGCCCGAGGCGACGACGGCGCCGGCGATCTCGGCCGTGACCGACCAGACGCCGAAGCCGCCGACGAGAAGCGCGAGCGCCAGCGCGCCCATGAGCAGCGGCCCGCGCGCCGAGGGGGTCGGGGCGGTCATGCCACGCCTCCCTGTGCCGGCGCGCGGGCGATCTCGCTCGCGTTCCGGACCATGGTCTTCAGAACCTCGTCGCGCGGGCCATAGGCGCGGCGCAGCCCGCCGTCGAGGATCATCAAGTCGTCGCATTCCTGGATCGCCGCCGGTCGGTGCGCCATGATGAGCACCGAACGCCCCTCGGCCTTCAGCGCGCGCATCGCGGTGTTCAGGGCCATCGACCCCTCGTTGTCGAGGTTGGAATTGGGTTCGTCGAGGATGAGGATCGCGGGATCGCCGTAAAGCGCGCGGGCCAGGCCGATGCGCTGGATCTGGCCGCCCGAGAGCCGGCCGCCAGTCTGGCTGACGCGGGTGTCGTAGCCGTCGGGCAGGTCGAGGATCATCTGGTGCGCCGCGGCCTTCCGCGCCGCTGCGACGATGGCGGCGGCGTCGGGATCGGGTGCGAGTCGGGCGATATTCTCGGCGATGGTGCCGTCGAACAGCGTCACCCGCTGCGGCAGGTAGCCGACATGGCGGCCGAGCACGTCCGGATCGTATTGATCGAGCGTCGCCCCGTCGAGCCGCACCCAGCCGCCGGATGCCGGCCAGACCCCGGTCAGCGCGCGGGCGAGCGTCGACTTGCCCGCCCCCGAGGGGCCGATCACGCCGAGCGCCTTGCCCGGTTCGAGCCGGAACGACACCATCCGCAGGGAGGCGGCCGACTGGCCCGGCGGCACCACGGTCAGCTGGTGCGCCTCGAGCACCGCGCGGGGCTTCGGCAGCGCGGTGCGGGCGGGTTGCGGCGGCACCGCCGACAGGAGCGCCGCGAGCCGCAGCCGTGCCTCCGCGGCGCGCTGCACCAGCGCCCAGCCGCCGATCGCCTGTTCCACGGGCGCGAGCGCCCTTCCCATCAGGATCGAGGCGGCGATCATCGCGCCGGGCGTCAGCTCGCCCTCAAGCACCAGAACCGCCCCCATGGCGAGCATCGCCGATTGCAGGAACAGCCGGAAGGTCTTGGAAAAGACCGTGTAGGCCCCCGACCGGTCGGAGGCCGCGATGGTCTGCGCGAGCGCCGCGCCCCGCGCGGCGGACCAGCGGGCGAAGCTCGTGCCGCGCATGCCGAGGCTCTGGACGATGTCGGCCTCGTCGCGGAGCTGGTCGGCGAGACGCTCGGCGCGCTGGGCCGCGGCATGGGCGCCGAGCACCGCGCGGCGCGTGGCGGCCTGGTTGGCGAGCGTCGCGGCGACGAGGACCGCGCCGCCGGCGACGGCGAGCCAGCCGAGCCAGGGATGGAACACGAAGACCGCGGCAAGGAACAGCGGCGCCCAGGGCATGTCGAACAGCGCCAGGAAGACCGGCGAGGCCAGAAGCTGGCGGACCGCGTCGAGATCGCGCAGCCCCGCCGCGGCCGGGGCGTCGTCGGGAAACAGCGCCCCCCGCGTCATCGCGGCCGAAAACACCCGCGCCTCGAGCCCGGCCTGATAGCGCGCCGCGATCCGCGCCATGACCCGCCCGCGCGCCAGATCGAGAACCCCCATCATCGCGAACAGGAAGGCGACGAGCACGAACAGCGCCAGCAACGTCTCCTCCGACCGGCTGCCGAGCACCCGGTCGTAGACCTGCAGCATGAAGAGCGGCCCGGTCAGCATCAAGAGGTTGACGAAGGCCGAGAACAGCCCCACCGCCCAGAGCAATCCGCGCTGCGGCGCGCGGGCGGCCGCCAGTTCCTCGCGCCCCCTTACGGGGTCGGTCCTCACCATTCCCTACGCTCCTGCCCGGGCGGGATCACCGCCGAATCGGCCCGCAATACGGCCTGTGACTTGCCACCGCCTGCTTCGGCTCTTAAGCCTTGAATCCGACCGCGTTGTGCCTGTCCACAGATTCTTCGGGAAGTTGAGAACAAAATGGTTACTGATCCCTTGGCGGCTTCTCCCCTCGGCGGCTGGACCCGCACCGGATCTGCGGCAATTCTCGTTTTCCTCGGCGCCTGCTCCGCGCCCGAGCCGGGGGCCGAGTTCAACGATCCCCACGAGGCGCAGAACCGCGCCGTCCATGCGGAGAACGTGGCACTCGACCGGATGGTCTTCGGCGGCGGCAAGCCGGACAGGGGGCCGCTCCTGCCGCAGCCGGTGGCCGAGGGGCTGGGCAATGTCGCCGACAATCTCGGCACGCCGAGCGATGTCCTGAACAACCTCCTGCAGGGCCGCCCGAAGCCCGCGCTCACCAACACATTGCGCTTCGCAATCAACACCACGGTCGGGATCGGCGGCATCTTCGATCCGGCGACCGCGATAGGGCTCTTTGCCGAGGAGACCGATTTCGGCGAGACGCTGCATGTCTGGGGCGCGCCCGAGGGCGCCTTCCTCGTCCTGCCCTTCGCCGGCCCGACGACCGAACGCGATCTCGCGGGCACGGTCGTGGATGCCGTCATCGACCCGCTCGGCGCTATCATCGACCCGCCCGACAGCTATTATATCGTCGCCGCGAAACTCGGCGGCCACATCGCCGACCGCCAGAGATTTGCCGATACGATCGATTCGATATTATATGAAAGTGCGGACAGTTACGCGCAGATGCGATTGCTCTATTTGCAGAACCGGCATTTCCAGCTTGGCATAGAGACGGAGGTTTTGGATCCCTATGACGATCCGTATGGCCAGTGACATCACCCGCCGCCGCCTCCTGGTGGCGATCCCGGCAACCCTCGCGTTCTTGGCGCTGCCGCGCGCAGCCTCGGCGCTGAACCCGGCCGAGGCCCGCGTGCTCGTCGGGCGGGTCGTGGACGAGATCAATGCGGTGATCAGTTCCGGCAAGTCCCAGGCCGCGATGTTCAAGGACTTCGAGCGGATCTTCGTGCGCTACGCCGATGTCCGCTACATCGCGCAGAGCGCGCTCGGGCCGGCGGGGCGCGGCGCGCCGGCCGGCCAGATGAACGCCTATGTCAGGGCCTTCCAGGGCTACATGGCGCGCAAATACGGGCGCCGGTTCCGGGAATTCATCGGCGGTCGGATCGAAGTGCTGGGCGCGCGGCAGTTGAAGAGCTTCTACGAGGTGCGCTCGGTCGCGCATCTGCGCGGCCAGGCGCCGTTCCAGGTGGATTGGCACGTCTTCGACAAGTCGGGCCGCGACCTGTTCTTCAACATCATCATCGAGGGCGTGAACATGCTGGCGGCCGAGCGCACCGAGATCGGCGCGATGCTCGACCGCCGGCGCGGCAATATCGGCGCGCTGACGGCGGACCTGCATCGCGCCGGCTGATCGCCGCGCGCGCCGTCAGTTCCTGCCGCCGAGGATCGCGCCCAGCACGTCCAGCAGCAGCTGCTCGGCCGGATCGCGGCGGCCCTGGCCGCGCACCGGCGGCTGTGCCGGCCGTGCGCCCTGCTGGCCGAGGACGGGGCCGGTCTCGTAGGTCTGCCCGTCCCAGGCCGGCGGCGGCAGGTCCTCGGGCCGGGTCATCGGCAGCGCCACCGACGGCTGGCCGTTCTCGACGCGGAGCATGACCTCGTGCCAGATCTCGGCCGGCAGCCCGCCGCCGGTCACGCCGGTCAAGGGCGTGTTGTCGTCGTTGCCCATCCAGACCCCGGTCACGTAATCGCCGGTGAAGCCGATGAACCAGGCGTCGCGCGCGCCCTGGGTGGTGCCGGTCTTGCCCGCCGCCGCGCGGTCCGGCAGCTTCGCGCGCCGCCCGGTGCCGCGTTCGATCACCTGGTGCATCATGTAGGTGAGCTGCCGCGCCGCCTCTTCCGAGATCACCCGTTCGCCGATGCCGCCCTCCTGGCCCATCAGCGCCACGTCGTCGCCCTGGATCCGCAGCTCGATGAGCCCGTAGGGCCGCACCGAGGAGCCGCCGTTGAGGATCCCGGCATAGGCCCCGGTCATCTCCAGCAGTGTCGATTCCGAGGCGCCGAGCGCCAGCGCAGGCCCCGCCGCGAGGTCGGACTGCAACCCGAAATCGGCCGCCACCTGGCGCACCGCGGGGAGGCCGACGGCCTGGCTGATCCGCACGGTCGCGGTGTTGATCGAATGCGCGAGCGCCTCGGTCATCGTGATCAGGCCGCGATAGCCGTTGTCGTAGTTCTTCGGCGACCACTCGCCCGAGCCCTTGACGTAGAGCGTGATCGGCGCGTCCTCGACGATCGAGTTCATGTTGTAGCCCATGTCGAGTGCGGCGGCATAGACGAAGGGCTTGAAGGTCGAACCGGTCTGGCGCTTCGCCTGGATCGCCCGGTTGAAGACGCCCGAGACCTTGGTCCTGCGGCCGCCGACCATGGCGCGCACCGCGCCGTCGGCCGACATCACCACGATCGCCGCCTGCGCCTTGGAGCCGTCCTTGACCTTGGAGTCGAAGACATAGGCCAGCGCCTCTTCCGCCGCCGTCTGGATCCTCTGGTCGAGCGTCGTGCGCACGATCACGTCCTCGGTCGTGTCCTGGGTGAGGAAGGCGGGCCCCGATTCCATCACCCAGTCGGCGAAATAGCCGCCCGCCTGCGCCTCGGCCGCCTCCGAAAGCCGCGCCGGGCTGGCGAGCGCCTCCTCGTATTGCAGATCGGTGAGGTGGTCCTGTTCGTGCATCAGCCCCAGCACCACCGCCGCCCGGTCCTGGGCGCGCTTCAGATCGCCGGTCGGCGCGTAGCGCGTCGGCGCCTTCAGGAGCCCGGCGAGCATCGCCGCCTCGGCCGGGTTCACCTCGTTGGCGGACTTGCCGAAATAGCGCTGCGCCGCCGCCTCGAAGCCGCGGGCGCCGGCGCCGAGATAGGCGCGGTTGAGATAGAGCGTGAGGACGTTTTCCTTGCCGTATTTCGCCTCCATCGCGAAGGAGAACGGCACTTCCTTGATCTTGCGCCATTTCGACGAGACGCGGCAGTCGGCCTCGTAGTCCGCCTCGCTCTTCCCTTCGCTCTTCCACTTCGCCGGATCGTATTCGACGCCGAGGCAGATCAGCTTCGCGACCTGCTGGGTGATCGTCGAGCCGCCATTGCCTTCGAGCGGCCCGCGCCCCTCGGCAAGGTTGATGCGGATCGCGCTGGCGATGCCGCGCGGGCTGATGCCGAAATGCCGGTAGAAGCGCTTGTCCTCGGTGGCGAGGATGGCGTTCTTGAGATGCGGCGAGACGGTGTCGGCGGTGATCTGGCCGCCGAAGGTCTCGCCGCGCCAGGCATAGACCCTGCCGTCGCGGTCGAGCATCGTGACCGAGCCCTTGGTGCGCGCGTCGATCAGGGTCTCCAGAGGCGGAAGCTGGGCGTAGAAATAGGCGGTGGCGAGGCCGATCACGATCGCGCCCATGGCGGCCAGACGCCAGCCGACACCCCAGACCGCCCGCCAGACGAGACGCGCAAGCCCCGCGACAATCCGCACCGGCCAGATCGCGCGGCCCCTGGAGCGCCGCCGCGGGGCCGCCTTCGCCTTCGGCGCGGGCTTGGCCTTCGGCTTGGGCTTCGCCGCCGCCGATCCATAGCGTCTGTCCGCAACCAGCGGGGGTTTCTTGCCGCCCGATCTGCTCATGAATGTAGAATCCGATGCCTGCTTGTTTGGCGCGACCATACAGGCTCGGCCGGGGAATGTGGAGCCATGAGCGTTCACGTTTCGCTTTGCATTCTGCCCAGCAAATGGGCGGAATGCCGGTTTTGTGCAAGATTTGTGCGTTTTCGCGGATTCCGCCCCGATTTGGGCCGGCGTTTTCTTGCCATGCCGCGGTGCAGCGTCTCCCCTTGGCCTCGATGTCGCGCACCTTGGGGGTGCCACTGTAAAACGAGGAGTGGGTCGTGAAATACATCATTGCGGCGATCAAGCCCTACAAGCTCGACGAGGTCCGCGAAGCGCTGACCGCGATCGGCGTCCGGGGCATGATGGTGAGTGAAATCAAGGGTTTCGGAACGCAGTCCGGGCATACCGAGATCTATCGCGGCGCGGAATACGCGGTGAACTTCGTGCCCAAGGTGAAGATCGAGATCGCGGTCGCGAGCGCCATCGCCGAAGAGGTGGTCGACACGATCTGCAAGGTCGCCCGGACCGACAAGATCGGCGACGGCAAGATCTTCGTGCTCAATCTCGAGGACGCGCTCCGGGTCCGGACCGGCGAGACCGGGGAGGACGCGCTGTGAGCGGGATGCAATTTCAGGGGGTGACGATGATGAAATCCGTGGCTTGGGCGGGCCTCGCGGCCGCGCTTTCGGTAATGCCTGCGCTTGCGCAGGAAGCGGCGGCCGAGGCGGCGGCCGAAGTGGCCGACGTGATGGACAAGGGTGACGTGGCCTGGATGATGGTCTCGACGCTTCTGGTGCTGTTCATGATCCTGCCGGGGCTGGCACTGTTCTATGGCGGGCTGGTGCGCACCAAGAACATGCTCTCGGTGCTGATGCAGTGCACGATGATCACCGCGATGGTGATGGTGATCTGGGTGGTCTACGGATATTCCTTCGCGTTCGGCGGCGGCACCGGGCCGTTCTTTGGCGGCTTCGGCAAGCTGTTCCTCGCCGGCGTCACGCCCGACAGCATGGCCGCGACCTTTACCGACGGCGTGGTGATCCCGGAATACGTGTTCATCGCCTTCCAGATGACCTTCGCCGCGATCACCCCGGCGCTGATCGTCGGCGCCTTCGCCGAGCGGGTGAAGTTCGGCGCGGTGATGCTCTTCGTCGCGCTCTGGGTGACGGTGGTCTATTTCCCGGTCGCGCACATGGTCTGGGACGGCGCGGGGCTGATCTTCAACATGGGGGCCTTGGACTTCGCCGGCGGCACCGTTGTGCATATCAACGCGGGCGTCGCGGCGCTGGTGGGTGCGTATTTCGTCGGTCCCCGCATCGGGCTTGGCCGCGACATGATGGCCCCGCATTCGATGACGTTGACGCTTGTGGGGGCGGGCATCCTCTGGGTCGGCTGGTTCGGCTTCAACGCCGGCTCCAACCTCGAGGCCAATGGCGGTGCTGCGCTGGCGATGATCAACACCTTCACCGCCACCGCCGGCGCGATCCTGGCCTGGGCGGGGCTCGAGGCGGTGCTGCGCGGCAAGGCCTCGATGCTCGGCGCGGCCTCGGGCCTCGTCGCCGGCCTCGTCGCGGTGACGCCGGCGGCCGGTTCCGTCGGCCCGGTCGGCGCCATCGTCCTCGGCGCCATCGCCTCGGCCATCTGCTACTTCTTCGTGGCGGTGGTGAAGAACAAGTTCGGCTATGACGACAGCCTCGACGTGTTCGGCATCCACGGCATCGGCGGCATCGTCGGCGCGATCGGCACCGGCATCTTCACCGCGCCGGGCCTCGGCGGGACGGGCGGCGACGACTACGGCCTCGCCGCGCAGACCTGGATCCAGATCCAGGCAGTCGTGATCACCATCGTCTGGTGCGCGGTTGCCTCGGCGGTGCTCTACTTCATCGTCGACAAGGTCGTCGGGCTGCGCGTCTCGGGCGATGATGAGCGTCGCGGTCTCGACCTCACCGCGCACGGCGAAAGCGCCTACCACGCCTGAGAACGGGGACAGGAACGCGAAAGGCGGGGCCGCGGCCCCGCCTTTCTTGTCTTTGGCCTGGCAGCGCGGCCTGCCGTGTTCAGATGCCGACGTCGAGGATCGCGCGGGCCAGCACCGGGACGGTCTTGGCGTTGAGCCCGGCGATGTTCAGGCGCGAATCGCCGACCATGTAGATGCCGTGCTCGGCCTTCAGGCGCTCCACCTGCTCGGGGCTCGCACCGAGGCGCGAGAACATGCCGCGATGCTGGGCGATGAAACCGAAACGGTCCGAACCCGAAAGCGTCTGCAGCTCCTTCGCGAGCTGTTCGCGCAAGCCAAGCATGCCGCGCCGCACCTCTTCCAACTCCTTCTGCCAGTCGGCGCGCAGCGCCGCGTCGTCGAGGATCGTCGACACGATCCGCGCGCCGTGATCGGGCGGGAAGGAGTAGTTCTGGCGGTTGAGGAAAGCCAGCGTGCCTTGCGTCACCTCGCGCTTCGCCGGCTCCGACAGCGCCATGAGCAGGCCGGTGCGTTCGCGGTAGATGCCGAAATTCTTCGAACACGACGCCGCGATCAGCACTTCGGGCAGGCGCGATGCGATCAGCCGCACCCCGGCCGCGTCCTCTTCCAGCCCGTCGCCGAAGCCCTGGTAGGCGATGTCGATCATCGGGATCGCGCCGGTCTTTTCCAGAAGGTCGGCCACCGCCTGCCATTCCGGCAGCGTCAGGTTGGCGCCGGTCGGGTTGTGGCAGCAGCCGTGCAGCAGCACCACGTCGCCAGGCTTGGCGGCGGCGAGGTCGGCCATCATCGCGCCGAAATCCACCGCCCGGGTGTCATTGTCGAAATAGCGGTAGGGCTGCACCGGCATCCCGAGATATTTCAGGATCGAAAGGTGGTTGGGCCAGGTCGGGTCGGAGACCCAGACGGTCGCCTCGGGCGAGGCCAGACGGATCAGTTCGAAGGCCTGGCGGCAGGCGCCGGTGCCGCCGGGCGTGGCGACCGAGGAGACCCGGTCGGCGGCCACGGCGTCGCCGAGCACCAGCCCGGAAAGAGCGGCGTTGAACTCGGGCTCGCCCGCCAGACCGGTATAGGCCTTGGTCTTCTGGCTTTCCCAGATCTGCTTCTCGGCGGCCTTCACCGCGCGCATCACCGGCGTCAGCCCGGTCGCGTCCTTGTAGACCCCGACCCCGAGGTCGATCTTGTCGGTCCTCGGATCGGCCTTGAACTGGCCGATCAACTGCAGGATCTTGTCCGCGGGTTGCGGTTTGAGATTGCCCAGCATGGCGATGCTCCTGTTAGCCCTTGGCGACCTTGAGGTCGCCGTACATTCCCCATTCCGCCCATGACCCGTCGTAGAGCGCATGGTCGCGCTTGCCGGTGCGCTCCATCGCGAGGCTCAGGATCGCGGCGGTGACGCCCGAGCCGCAGGTGGTGATCGCGGGTTTCGCCAGGTCCACGCCGGCCTCGGCGAAGACCCGCCGCAGCGCGTCGGGCGCCAGCATCGTGCCGTCGCCGTTCAGGACCGAACGGTAGGGCACGTTCTTCGAATTCGGGATATGGCCGGAGCGCAGGCCGGGGCGCGGCTCCTCCTCGTCGCCGCGGAAGCGCGGCGCGCCGCGGGCGTCGACGATCTCGTAATCGCCGAGCTTGGAGGCCGCGGCGACCTGCGTGACGTCCTTCACGAGATGCGCCTGGCGGCTCACCGTGATGTGCCGGTCGCGCAGGATCGGGGGCATGTCCTCGATGGGGCGGCCCTCGGCCTGCCATTTCGGGAAGCCGCCGTCGAGCACCGCGACATCGGTCTTGCCCATCAGCCGGAAGGTCCACCAGACCCGCGCGGCGGAAAACAGCCCGGCGCCGTCATAGACCACGACCTGGTGGCCGTCGCCCACGCCCATCGCCCGCATCCGGCTGATGAACTTCTCGGGCGGCGGGGCCATGTGCGGCAGCGCGGACCGCTGGTCGGAAATCTCGTCGATATCGAAGAAGCGGGCGCCGGGGATATGAGCGGCGGCATATTCCGCCTTCGCGTCGCGGCCGGCATCGGGGAGATACCAGGACGCGTCGAGGATCCTGAGATCGGGATCCCTCAGATGGGCCTCGAGCCACTCGGTGGAAACCAGCGTTTTCGGATCGTCGCCGGACATGGCCGCCCCCTTCGTTGCCTGACCTGCATTATCCGGGCAGCACGGGGGGACGCAAGGCCGCATTCTGGCGCGGTCAGCCCTGTTTCAGGATCCGCTGCTTCTGCCGGTTCCAGTCGCGCTTGGCCTCGGTCGCGCGCTTGTCGGCGACCTTCTTGCCCTTGGCCACGCCGATCTTCAGCTTCACCCGGCCCTTGTGGTTGAAATACATCACCAGCGGCACCAGCGTCATGCCCTCGCGCCCGACCGCCTGCCAGAGCCGCGCGAGTTCCTTCTTCGCCACCAGGAGCTTGCGCCGCCGCCGCTCCTCGTGGCCGAAGATTCCGGCCTGCTTGTAGGGCGCGATGTAGCCGTTGATCAACCACAGCTCGCCCTCCTCGACCGAGGCATAGCTGTCGGCGATGTTCGACTGGCCGGTCCTGAGCGACTTGACCTCGGACCCGGTCAGCACGATTCCGACCTCGAGATCGCTCTCGATGAAGTAATCGAACCGCGCGCGGCGGTTCTCGGCGATCACCTTGTAGTTGGGGTCGGATTTCTCGGCCATGATGCGCCCGAGATAGGCGAGGCGCGGGCGCGAGTCCAGACACGGCCTTTTGTCGCCGGCGGGGTTCGGGCAAAAGACGGGAGGGCCAGGGAAGGAAAGGATCGGCCATGTTCATCCAGATCGCGCTCGGCACCGGGCTCATCTTGATCACGGTCCTGATTGCGGGGCTGGCCTTCTGGACGCTCGAGGCGGCGCTGATGCGTTGCCGGCCCTGGCTCCTGCGCGAACCGCACCGGCCGAAGCTGGCGCTGGTGCTCTCGGTCGCGGTAATCTGGGTTCTCGGCGTGGTGACGGCGGGGGTCTGGGTCTGGGCGCTGGCGCTCCGTGCGCTCGACATCTTCGAGACGATGGAAGCTTCGGTCTATTTCTCGCTGGTCGCCTTCACGACGCTGGGCTTCGGCGACATCCTCTTGCCGCAGGACTGGCGGCTTCTGGGCGGCATGGCGGCGGCGAACGGGCTTCTGAGCATGGGACTGCTCACCGCGATGCTCGTCGAGATCCTGCGCTATGTCCGCATCGGCCAGATCGAGATCCGGCGGCGGTGATCCGGTTGCGGCCTTGGCGGGCCAGGAGATCGTCTCGCCCCCCGCTGCCGCAGGGGGCTCGGGGGCGAGGCCGGCCGTTCCGGGCCGGCCTCCCGGCCTCCGGCGGGGATATTTGCGGCAAGGTGAAATGGCAGGGGCGCGGTGCGCCCCTTGTCACCTCGCGGGGAATGCCGCCAAGGG
>JBFKMA010000005.1:0-18343 GCA_041630175.1 Albidovulum sp. | reverse complement strand
GAGGAATACGTCACGATGGTGCTCGCCTCGATCATCTCCGGGGCAGGGGCCACCAACAGCCAGGACGGCTGGCACGTCCGCGGCCCGGAATGCTGCTTCGGCGCGCTGACCTCGGGCGACATCGAGATGCTGGAGCATTCCTACCCGATCATCATCCACCGCTATTCGATGATGACCGACAGCGGTGGCGCCGGGAAATTCCGTGGCGGTTCGGGCGCCTGCTGGGAGGTCGAGCCGCTCGACCGGCCGATGACGCTGATCACCTTCGGCGAAGGCCGCCGCATCCCGGCGATGGGAGCCGGCGGCGCGCGCTCGACGATGATCGAGCCCAAGGTCGGGCGGCTCGAGATCACCCGAAATGGCAAGACCGAGATCATCACCGACAACGTGATCGAGACCATCCATCCCGGCGAGCGCGCCGCGAACAAGAACCCCGGCGGCGGCGGCTTCGGCAACCCGTTCGAGCGTGACGTGCTGAAAGTGGTCGAGGACATCCGCGACGGCCTCGTCTCGATCGACGGCGCGCGGCTCGACTACGGCGTCATCATCTCCGACCCCGAAACGCTGACCGTGGACGAAGCCGCCACGGCCAGGGCCCGCGCGGCCGCCTGAAGCCCCTGACAGGAAAGGACAAGACCATGCGTAGCAAATATCGTCTGGGCATCGACGCCGGCGGCACGTTCACCGATTTCATCCTGGCCGACAAGGATGGCGGGGTGCAGATCTTCAAGGTCCTCTCGACCCCCAATGAGCCGACGAAGGCGATCCGCAACGGCCTCGCGCTGATCACCGAGGAAACCGGGATCACGGCGGAAGAGATCGTGTCGAACTCCGATCTCTGCATCAATGGCACGACGGTGGGGCTGAACGCGCTGATCACCCATAACGGTGCCAAGACCGGCCTGATCGCCACGAAGGGGCACGAGGATTCCATCGAGATCCGGCTCGGCCACAAGGAGGACGGCTATCGCTACGATCCCGACTATCCGCCCGCGACGATGCTCGTGCCGCGCCACCTGCGCCGGGGCGTGTCGGAACGCGTAATCTCCGACGGCTCGGTCAAGACGCCGATGAACGAGGACGACGTCCGCGACGCCTGCCGCTACTTCATCGCCGAGGGCGTTGAATCGGTCGCCATCAGCTTCGTCTGGTCGGTCCTGCATCCCGAGCACGAGAACCGCGCCGCCGAGATCGTGCGCGAGATGATGCCGGGCGTGCGCCTGACCGTCGGCTCGCAGCTTTATCCGCAAGTGCGGGAATACACGCGGACCTCGACGGCCATCGTGAACGCCTATCTCGCGCCGATCCTGCAGCGCTATGTCGACGCAATCGACGCCTATTTCCGCGAACTCGGCTCGAAGCATCCGGTGCGCTACTTCCAGTCGAACGGCGGGCTGGCGCTCGGCAAGGTCGTGTCGGACCAGTCGGTCTACGCGATCAATTCCGGCCCGGCCTCGGCGCCGCAGGCGGCATTGGACGTGGCCGCGCCCTGGGGTGACGAGAACATCATCACCTGCGACATGGGCGGCACCTCCTTCGACATCACGCTGACCAAGGACGGCAAGGCCAACGTCAACAAGAACATCGACTTCCTGCGCTACCGCATCGGCATCCCGATGATCCAGGTGGAGACGCTCGGCGCGGGCGGCGGCTCGATCGGCTGGATCGACTCGATGGGGCTGATGCAGATGGGGCCGCAATCGGCGGGTTCCGAACCCGGACCGGCCTGTTACGGGCAGGGCGGCGAGCAGCCGACGACGACCGACGCCAACCTCGTGCTCGGCTACCTCAACGCCGACGGCCTCGTCGGCGGGCGCCTGCCGCTCGATGTGGAGAAGGCGCGGACCGCGATCAAGACGCGCCTCGCCGATCCCTTGGGCATCTCGGTCGAGAAGGCCGCCTACGGCATGTTCACCATCGTCAACAACAACATGGTGAACGCGATCCGCCGCGTCTCGGTCGAGCGTGGCTACGACCCGCGCGACTTCGTGCTGATGGGCGCGGGCGGAGCGACCGGGGCACATATCACGGCGCTTGCACGCGAGATGGGGATCCACAAGGTGCTGGTCTCCAAGCTCGCCTCGGGGCTCTGCGCCTACGGGCAGATCATCTCGGACGTGAAGTACAACTACATGGCACCAGCCCCTCTTCGGCTCGAGGGTGCCACGGCGGCGAAGACGCTCGACGACCTGTTCACCGGGCTCGAGGCGCGCGGCCGCGAGGATCTGTCCGATGACGGGTTCAGCGAGGACCGGATCTCGATCCGCCGCTCGCTCGACATGCGCTATGTCGGGCAGGTCCATGAATGCACGGTCGAGATCGAGCCGTTCGCGGTGACCGAAGCGTCGCTCGAGCAGATCAAGGCCGCGTTCCATGCGCGCCACAAGGAGCTTTACACCTATGACGAGCCCCACAGCGCGGTCGAGGTGGTCAATGTCGAAAGCACCATCGCCGGGCATGTGGACAAGCCGCAGCGGATGAAGATCGCCGCCGGGAAGGGCGCGGAAAGCGCGCTGAAGGGCACCCGCCCGATGGTCTTCTCGACCGAGGGCACGGCGCAAGAGACGCCGGTCTATGACGGCTCGGCGCTCGGGGCAGGGGATACGCTCGCGGGTCCGGCGGTGATCGAGGAGGTCACGACCACCATCGTCATCGAGCCGGGCTGGAACGTCACGCTGCATGACAGCGGCGTCTACCTTCTGACCAACGGCGCGCTCGCGTCCGCCGCCAAGCCGCGCAGGGAAAAAGCGCTGGTCGAGGCGTGATCCGGTGACTGGCTTCGCGCGACATGACGGGTCCTCCCTCGCGACCGACGGGGTGACGGTGGCCTTCGGCGGGTTCAAGGCCCTGACCGATGTCTCCCTCGCCGTCACCCCGGGCGCGGTGCACGGGCTCATCGGGCCGAACGGCGCGGGCAAGACGACGCTCGTCAACGTGCTGACCGGTTTTCAGGCGCCGACGCGCGGGGCCGTGACGCTGAACGGCCGCGATGTCGGGACGCTTCCGGCCCACGAGCTACGCCGCGCCGGGGTCGCCCGGACCTTCCAGGCGGGGCGGTTGTTCTCCGGGCTCGACGTGCTCGACAACCTCGCGGTGACGGGGGTCGGCCTCGGCCATACGCGCCGCGCCGCGGAGTCCGAGGCGTTCCGGCTCCTCGACTGGATGGGCGTCCGGCATCTCGCCGAACGGTCCGCGGCGGGCCTGCCCTATACCGACGAGCGCCGCGTCGGCATCGCCCGCGCGCTGATGTTCGCGCCCGCCTTCCTGCTTCTCGACGAACCGGCCGCCGGCATGTCGGAGGCCGAGGCCGCCGATCTCGCGGCGCTGATCGCCCGCGTCGCGGCGGAGCTCAATACCGGCGTGCTCCTGATCGAGCACAATGTCGGGCTGGTCCTCTCCGTCTCGCACCACATCTACGTGCTCGATGCCGGCCAGGTCATCGAGGAGGGCGACCGCGATGTGATCGTCGCCAGCAAGCCGGTGCGCGACGCCTATTTCGGCGCAGATCAGGAGGCCGCGTGATGTCCAGGCTCGGGGTTTTCGATGTCTCGGTCCGCTACGGCAAGGTGCCGGCGCTGACCGATGTCTCGCTCAACATCGGCGAGGGTGAGCGGGTCTTCATCTCCGGTCCGAACGGTGCCGGCAAGTCCTCGCTTCTCAAGGCGATCAGCGGCGCGGTGCCGACCGCGCACGGTCGGATCGAACTCGATGGCGACCTCCTGACCGGGCAGTCGCCCGAGGCGATCGCGCGGCTCGGCCTCAGCATGGTGCCCGAGGGCCGCGAGATCTTCGGCCGCCTCACGGTCGAGGAGAACCTGCGCGTCGGCACCGGCATCCGGCGCGACGCCGATGCGGTCGAGGGCGACATCGCGGAGATCTACCGCGCCTTTCCGATCCTCGCTGAACGCCGCCACGCGAGCGCCGGGGCGCTGTCGGGCGGCCAGCAGCAGATGCTGGCGATCGGCCGGGCGCTGATGACCAACCCCAAGCTGATGATGGTGGACGAGCCTTCGCTCGGCCTAGCGCCGAAGATCGTGGACCAGGTCTACGACACGCTGGTGGCGCTTCAGGAAGAACGCGGTCTGACGCTGCTGATCGTCGAGCAAAGCTCGGTCCGGGCAGGGCGCGTCGGGGGCCGGATGATCCTTCTTCGCGGCGGCAAGGTCGTGGGTGAGGGCGACGCGGTGGCGTTCGCCGACAAGGACGCGCTGACCGAAGCCTATTTCGGCAAGACAGGGAAGGAGGCGGCGGAATGAACACGCTGGCCCAGCTTTTCTTCGACGCGGCCTCGCTTGGTGGCATCTACGCCATGGCGGCCTTGGGCATCGCGCTGATCTTCGGGGTGATGAACCTCGTGAACTTCGCGCATGGCCAGTACATCGCCTTTTGCGTCTTCGCGCTGATCGTGCCCTCGACTGACGCGGTGGCGGTGGTGTTCCTCGGCCGCGCGCCGGCTTTCCTGCTGATCCCGCTGCTGCTTGCCGTCGGGGCCGCGGCGGCGGTCGCGTCGGAATACGCGGTCTTCCGCCATATGCGCAAGGCGACGCCGGTGGCGATGATGATCTCGTCCTTCGCGCTCGGCTTCGTGATCCAGAACGCGCTTCTGGCCACCTATGGCGGGCGCCCGAAAGCGATCAGCCTTTGGCCCGAACTCAACACGCCCGTCACCGTCATCGGCGCGAGCGTGCCGCTTCTCCAAGTCATCGTGATCCTGACGACGCTGATCGTGGTGGCGGGCCTGGCGCTTTTGCTCAAGAAGACGCGGATCGGGCTCGAGATGCGCGCCGCGGCCGAGAACTTCACGATGGCCCGGCTTCTCGGGGTGCGCGCCAATGTGGTGATCACCGGGGCCTTCGCCTTGTCCGGGGCGCTCGCCGCCGCCGTGGCGCTGATCATGGCGACGCAGACCGGCGTGGCCGATGTGCGGATGGGCGGGCAGATCATGCTCGTGGCTTTCATCGCCACGGTGATCGGGGGCCTGGGCTCGCTACCCGGCGCAGTCGCCGCCGGGTTCTTGATCGGGGCTGCCTCGGTCCTCCTGCAAGCCTACCTGCCGCTCGACGCGCGGCCCTTCCGGGACGCCTTCCTCTATACGCTCGTCATCGTCAGCCTGCTGGTGCGTCCGCAGGGCCTGTTCGTGCCGAGCTCAGCCAAGCCGAGGGTCTGACCGATGCCGGACAAGCACACGCAAAACCGTCTCCTCGCCCATTCGACGCCGCTGATCCTGGCGCTGATCCTCCTGACCTTCGTGGCCGCCGTCGCGCTCACGGGCGACAGGGCGCTGGCGCGCATGGCCGCCGAGACGCTGGTGCGCGTCACGCTGGTCGTGGGCCTGTGGATCTTCGTCGGCAATTCCGGCGTGATCAGCTTCGGCCATGCGGGATACATGGCGATCGGCGCTTATTGTTCTGCCTGGCTGACGCTGAAGCCGCAGGCCAAGGCGCTGTTCTTGCCGGACCTTCCGGCCTGGCTCGCGAGCGCCGAATGGCACGTCTTCCCGGCGGCCATCGCATCGGGGCTCCTAGCGGCCTTCGTCGCGCTGGTCTCCGGCGCCGCGATCCTGCGGCTCTCGGGCATCGCCGCCTCGATCGCGACCTTCGCGTTTCTCGCCATCGTCTACACCGTCTATTCCAACTGGGAAGGCGTGACCGGGGCGACATCGTCGGTCGTCGGGCTCACGCGCTATGTCGGCCCCTGGGTGGCGCTGGCCTGGGCCGTCGCGGCGATCGTCGCAGCCAATCTCTACGCCAATTCCGCCTCGGGCCTTGCGCTCCGAGCCACGCGCGAGGACGAGGTCGCCGCCCGCGCCTCGGGCATCGACCAGTACCGCCACCGCCTGCTGTCGCTCGTCATCAGCGGCTTCTTCACCGGCGTCGCCGGGGCGCTGTTCGGCCACTCGCTCGGCGTCCTCAACCCCGACAGCTTCTACCTCGGCATCACCTTCATTGCGCTTGCGATGCTGGTGGTCGGCGGCATCGGCAGCCTGTCGGGCGCGGTCACGGGCGTGCTGGTCCTGTCGCTGCTGATCGAGGCGCTGGTGCGGCTCGAACAGGGCGTCTCCATCGGCGCGGCGGCCCTGGCCCTGCCGAGCGGCGCGCAGGAGATCCTGATCGGCGTCGTGATGATCCTCGTGCTGATCCTGCGCCCCGCCGGCCTGACCGGAGGCGCCGAGTTCCGCCTCCGCGCGCGCACGTCCCGGCTTTCCTTCGACCAAGAACAAACAACCACCAACTGAGGAGATACCCATGCATCGCTTGCTCATCGCTTCGACACTTGCCCTGGGCGTGGCCGCGCCCGCACTGGCGGCGGACGACATAACCATCGGCTTCGCCATCGCGAAATCCGGCTGGATGGAGGCCTACGACACCCCGGCCGCCACTGCCGCCAAGATCCGCATCGACGAGATCAACGCGAATGGCGGGCTACTCGGCCGCCAGATCGCCTGGGTCGAGGCCGACACCAAGACCGACCGCGCCCAGTCCGCCAAGGCCGGGCTTCAGGTGCTCGACGAAGGCGCCGACATGATGATCGTGAGCTGCGACTACGATTTCGGCGCGCCCGCCGCGCTCTCCGCGGAATCCGCCGGGATCAACTCGTTCTTCCTCTGCGCCGAGGACGTCAAGGCCGGCATCCAGGGCGTCGGGCCACTGAGTTTCTCGGGCTCGGTTCTCGCCGCCGTGCAGGGAGCGACGATGGCGGAATGGTCCCATGCGAAGCGTGAGGCGCGCAGCGGCTATGTCCTTCTCGACACGACGATCGAGTACAACAAGGGCATCTGTGACGGTTTCGACTGGATGTTCCCGCGGCTCGACGGCACCGAGATCGTCGGCCGCGACACGTTCAAGAACGACGACGCCTCGATCGCGAGCCAGATCACCCGGATCAAGGCACTGCCCGAGGAGCCGGACGTGATCATGCTCTGCTCCTACATCCCGGGCGCCGCCTCGGCGGTGCGCCAGATCCGGGCCGCCGGCATCAACTCGCTGATCCTGAACGGTTCGGCGGTCGACGGCTCCTACTGGCTCGACGCGACGCCGGGGCTGTCGGGCTTCGTCGTGCCGGTGCAGGGGTCGATCTACGGCGACGATCCGCGCCCCGAAGTGGAAGCCTTCAACATCGCCTATGAAAAGGCCAGCGGCAGCCGCCCGGCGAGTCAATATGCCTATCCCGGCTACATCCTGATCGACCTCTGGGCAAAGGCGGTCGAACGCGCAGGGACGCTCGACGGCGCGGCGGTGACGGCCGAACTGGAGAAGATGAAAGGCGAGGCGACCGTGTTCGGCGCGCGCAGCTTCAGCAGCGAACTGCACCACCAGAACTCGGCCGAGATGCAGATCGTCGAGATCACCGACGGCAAACCCGCCGTGGTGGACAGCTGGACGATCAGCGAGCCGGTGCCGCTGCCGGAACTGCTGAACTAGGAAGCACCGCCGATCCACTGATCGCGATACCTGCCCTCGGCCCGCCTGAAAACGGGCCGAGGGTTTTTCATATTCGCATCAAGACGATCGGCGTCGCCACATTCGCGGCCAGCGTCGGGTGATAAGCTCAGTTCCTTCCACTCATTCACGGGTTTTGAGGCGGTGCTGGAGCCGGCGTTTTGCGCCGTGGAATGACAGAAAAATAGAGTGGTTGACTGAATGACAGAAAACTTGCAGAAATGATGGCGTTCGATTCCTTCCCGTGAGGTCTGCAATTGCCCCTCCCCCTGAAGACCCGCCTCGCGAATGCCATGAGGGATGGATCCAAGGCGGACAAGGCGATCGCCAACTTCATGAGCGGCGCGCTGGAGGACCTGCCTTTCGAGACGGCTGCGAGCATCGCCGCGAAGGTCAAGGTCAGCGAAGCCACGGTCGGACGGTTCTGCCGGTCGATCGGCTATGCGAGCTTCAAGGACCTCAAGGACCATCTGAAAGGTGATATCGGCGACTACCCCTGGCTGATGAGCGACCGGCTGAACGAACTGCGCCGCAACGCCGAGAATGACGACACCCACCTCACGCGCGGGATGGAACTCGAGATCGCGGCGCTGGTGAAGGTCTACGAGATGACCACAACGGCGGAGTGGCGCCGGGTGGTCCGGCGCCTGGCCGAGACCGATCGGGTCCATGTCGCCGGCTTCCAGACCGAACGCGGCATCGCCCAGTACTTCGCCAACCAGCTGCAATATGTGCGCGACGGGGTTACGCTGATCGACCTCGCGGGCGGCAATTTCACGGAACTGCTGGCCTCCGACCGTCCGGCCTGTCTGGTGATCTTCGAGGCGCGCCGCTACTCGCGCCTGGCCAAGGTGCTGGCCGGGGAGGCACAGGCGGCGGGCATTCCGGTGACCCTGGTCACCGACGTCTTCTGCGACTGGGGCCACGCCGTTGCCGACGAGGTCTTCGCGGTTTCGACCCAGGTCAACCAGTTCTGGGATTCGACCGCCGTCATGGCGAGCCTCGGCAACCTCATGATCAACGGCGTGTTCATGGAACTCGGCCCCGGCGTCGAGGCCCGTCTGCGCAGGATTGCCGAACTCTACGGACGCTTTACCGGCCATGTCGGCGACCCGGTCGCCCACGTGGCGAAATGACGACGATCAATATCCACGAGGAGGAGAACACATGAAACTGAAGAACAGACTGGCCGCGGTGCTGGCGACGACCGCCCTTACCGTTTCGGTGGCCGCTACGGCGTCGGCGGATTCGCTGCGGCTCGGGACGGAGGGCGCCTATCCGCCGTTCAACTACATCGAATCCAATGGCGAGATCGCCGGCTTCGACGTCGAGATCGGGCTCGAGCTTTGCAAGCGCGTCGGCGTCGAATGCGAGGTCGTCGCGCAGGACTGGGACGGGATCATCCCCGGGCTCCTGGCCAACAAGTACGACTTCATCATCGCCTCGATGTTCATCACCGAAGAGCGCAAGAAGCAGGTGGACTTCACCGAACCCTACTACCTCGCGGCCATGACCCATGTCGTGCCGAAGGGGGCCGGCATCACCGAGTTCACCAACGAGGCGCTGGCCGGCAAGGTCATCGGCGCGCAGTCCGGCACCACCCAGGCGGACTATGTCGAGGCCACCTATCCGGACGCCGACATCCGGCTTTACCCGACGCAGGACGAGGTGAACCTCGACATGGCGAGCGGCCGCATCGACCTTCAGGTCGGCGACATGCTTCCGATGCTCGACTGGACCACCAAGAGCGAGGACGGCGCCTGCTGCGCACTCGCGGGCGAGCCGATCACCGATCCGGCTTTCGTCGGCGACGGCGTCGGCATCGCGCTGCGCCAGGAGGATGACGAGCTGCGCGAAAAGCTGAACGCAGCCCTTGTCGAGATCCGTGCCGACGGCACCTACAAGGCGATCAACG
This sequence comes from Albidovulum sp., assembly GCA_041630175.1. Taxonomy (GTDB): domain Bacteria; phylum Pseudomonadota; class Alphaproteobacteria; order Rhodobacterales; family Rhodobacteraceae; genus Albidovulum. The sequence continues at coordinate 8,989 of JBFKMA010000005.1, read as the reverse complement.
ACAAGTACTTCGACATCGACGTCTATACGATGAAGTGATGGCGCGCGTCCCTCCGACCGAAAGACTGACCCGTGTTTGAGCTTCTCTCATATGGCGATGCCGGCTGGGGGGACGAAATCCTTCGGGGGCTGGCGATCACGGTGCAACTCGCGATCGTCACGCTGCCCGTCGGGCTGTGCCTGGGCTTTCTGGCGGCCTTCGCATCGTTGTCGCGCTTCGGGCCGCTTCGGGCCCTTGGCTTCGGCTACACGACGGTGATGCGCGGCCTGCCGGAGATCCTCACGCTCTTCGTCGTCTATAACGGCGCGGGGCTTCTGTTGAGCGCGGTCTTGCGCTGGTGGAACCCCGAAGCGCCGCCGACCGACTTCAGCCCGTTCGTCGCCGGTGTCGTGGCGCTCGGCATGGTCTTCGGCGCCTTCGCGGGCGAAGTTCTGCGCGGCGCCTTCAATTCCCTCGACAAGGGCCAGGTGGAGGCCGGACGCGCCATCGGCATGACCGATGGCCAGATCTTCCGGCGCATCCAGTTGCCGCAACTCTGGCGCTTCGCGCTGCCGGGCCTGGGCAATCTCTGGATCAACATGCTGAAGGACACGGCCCTCGTGTCGGTGATCGCGCTCGACGACCTGATGCGCATGACCAAGGTGGCGGTCGGCGTGACCAAGCAGCCCTTCACCTTCTACCTTCTGGCGTGCCTGATCTACTGGACCATGTGCGTGCTGTCCGAGCTCGTGCTCGCGCGGATGGAGCGCCGCGCCAATCGCGGCATCCGGAGGGCCTGAGATGAACCCGTTGGAGATCCTCATCGAATACTGGCCCCGGCTTCTTGACGGCGCGCTGATGACGCTCAAGCTGACCTTCCTCGGCGCGCTCATCGCCGGGCTGGTGTCACCCGGTTTCGCGCTGATCCGGGCCCATGCCACGCCGCTGGTGCAGGCGCCGCTCAGGCTCTACGTCTCGTTCATGCGCGGCACGCCGATCCTCGCGCAGCTCTTCCTGATCTTCTACGGCTCCGGCCAGTTCCGCCCGGAGCTCGAGGAACTGGGTCTCTGGACCTTCTTCCGCGACCCGTTCAACTGCGCGCTCCTCGCCTTTGCGCTGAACTCCACCGCCTACCAGACCGAGATCCTGCGCGGCGGCATCATGGGCGTGCCGCAGGGCGAGATCGAGGCCGCAAGGGCGATCGGCATGAGCCGCCTCAAGACCCTGCGCCGGGTGGTCTTTCCGCATGCCTACCGCATCGCCTGGCCCGCGCTCGGCAACGAGGTGATCCTCCTGATGAAGGCCAGCGCCTTGGCGAGCGTCGTTACGGTCTTCGACGTCATGGGCCGCACGCGGCAGGTCTTCTCGCGGACCTTCGATTTCTCGATCTATCTCTGGGCGGCGCTGATCTATCTCTGCATCACGGCGGCCTTCGTGCTGATCTGGCGGCGGGTCGAACGCCGCCTCAGCCGCCACATCGAACCTCACGGAACACCGCGCGCCGCCGCGCCGACCTTGAAGGGATCCCAGGCATGACCCAGCCGGAAATCATTCTGAAGGCCGAGGACATCCACAAGTCCTTCGGCAATCTCGAAGTCCTGAAGGGCATCTCGCTTAAGGCGCGGAACCATGACGTTATCTCGATCCTCGGCTCGTCGGGTTCGGGCAAGTCGACCTTCCTGCGCTGCCTCAACTTTCTGGAAACGCCGACCTCCGGCAAGGTGACGGTGCATGGCGAGGAGATCCTCGTCCGAAACGGCAAGCCGCAGAGCGTCCGCCATATCGAGGCGATCCGAAGCCGGCTCGGCATGGTGTTCCAGCAGTTCAATCTCTGGACCCACCGCACGGTTTTGGAAAACGTGATGGAAGGCCCGGTCCAGGTGAAGCGCGACTCCAAGGCCGAGGCGCGCGACAAGGCCGAGGCGCTCCTGAGTCGGGTCGGGCTGGAGGAGCGGATGCACATGTATCCCTCGCAGCTTTCCGGCGGGCAGCAGCAGCGCGTGGCGATCGCCCGCGCGTTGGCGATGGAGCCCGACGCGATCCTGTTCGACGAGCCGACATCGGCGCTCGACCCAGAACTTGTGGGCGAGGTGCTGAAGGTCATGCAGTCGCTCGCCGCCGAGGGACGGACGATGATCGTCGTGACCCACGAGATGGGCTTCGCGCGCGAAGTGTCCTCCGAGGTCGTGTTCCTGCACGAAGGCCGCATAGCCGAGCAGGGGCCGCCCGAGGAGATGTTCACCAACCCGAAGACCGAGGTCTTCGAACGCTTCATCGCCAACGTGAAGTGATCCGCCGCTCCAACCTGAAAAGTCATTGAAATGCTTGAAACAACACAGCCTGCGCCCGCCGGAGCGATCCGCCCCGGAATCCGGATCGAAGCCGCCGAGCTTCGGATCGTCAGCCTGCCGCTCGTCACCCCCTTCGTGATCTCGACTGGTACCATGACCGGCAAGACCTTCCCGCTTCTGGTGCTCAAGGGCGAGGGGTTGGAGGGCATCGCCGAGGGGGTCATGGACCCGACCCCGGACTATCTGGAGGAAACCGTCCCCGCCGCGATGGCCTTCCTGCGCGACGTGCTCCTGCCGGCGATCGTCGGCAAGCGGTTCGCCTCGCCCTATGAACTCGGCCCGATCCTCGCCCCGTGGCGCGGCAACCGGATGGCCAAGGCCGTCGTCGAGATGGCGCTCTGGGACCTCTGGGCCAAGAGCCTCGGCATCCCGCTGAAGGCCGCACTCGGCGGGGTCGGCGACCATGTCGATGTCGGCGTGAGCCTCGGTATCGCGCCGATCGAAAAAACGCTGGAACGGGTCGATGAGGCGATCGCCGCCGGCTACAAGCGCACCAAGCTCAAGATCGCTCAGGGCCACGACGTGAAGCTTGTCGCGGCGGTTCGCGCGCGCCATCCCGACATCAAGCTGACGGTGGACGCCAACACCGACTACGGGCTGGCCGACCTGCCGGTTTTGCAGGCGCTGGACGCGTTCGGCCTCGACTATATCGAACAGCCGCTGGCCTATGACGACATCCACGACCACGCCCAAGTGCAGGCGGCGCTGAACACCGCGATCTGTCTCGACGAAAGCATCCGCAGCGCCAGCGATGCACGCAAGGCGCTCGAACTGCGCGCGGCGCGGGTGATCAACATCAAGGTCGGCCGCGTCGGCGGTTTCGCCGCGGCCCGCGCCATCCATGACGTGAGCGAAGCCTTCGGCGCCCCGGTCTGGTGCGGCGGGATGCTCGAAAGCGGCATTGGCCGGGCGCACAACATCCACCTCGCCACACTCGCGAACTTCACCAAGCCCGGCGACACGTCGAGCGCCAGCCGCTACTTCAGGCGCGACATCATCAACGAGGGGCTCGAAGCGACGAACGGCGAGATGCCGGTGCCCGCGAACGGCCCCGGCATCGGCGTCACGCTCGACCGCGGCTACCTCGATACCGTCACCGAACATGCCGAGGAGATCCGCGCATGAATGTCGAGACCAGCGGCCTGGTGATCCGCGAACTCGGCTCCGTCGCCGAACTCAAGCGGGCCGAGCGCTTTCAGAAGGAGGTCTGGGGCGACGACGACAAGCCCGACAATTCCGACATCCTGCTGGCGATCCAGCACGAAGGGGGCCTCGTGGCCGGCGCGTTCAAGGACGGGCGCATGCTGGGGTTCCTGTTCGGCTTTCCGACCAGTGAACCCGATGTGCAGCACTCGCACCGGCTTGCGGTGCATCCCGACAGCCGCGGCCTAGGGCTCGGGGCGCGGCTGAAATGGTTCCAGCGCGACTGGTGCCTCGCACGCGGCGTCACCATGGTGCGCTGGACCTATGACCCGCTGCGCAGCATCAACGCGGGCCTCAACATCGCGCGTCTCGGCGCCACCGTCGGCACCTACCACCAAGACTATTATGGCGAGATGGAGGGCATCAATGCCGGTGTTCCGTCCGACCGCCTCGTGGCGGAATGGCGCCTGGAGGATCCCGAGGTCGAACGGCGCGCGCGCGATCCGCGCGCGGCGCCATCCGCGGCTCCCGACGACGCCCTGTTCGTCATGATTCCCGGTGATTTTGCCGCAATGCTGTCGCAAGCGCCCGAGATGGCCATGGCCGAGCGACTGCGCGTGCGCCACGAGATCACCACGGCATTCGCGAACGGATTCCGGATCGTCGGCTTTAACGTGGCGACATGCAGATATCTTCTGGTCAAACCGTCGGGCCGGGTGTCGTAGGTTCATGGGGTCAAGCCCGGCGCCGTGGATCCGGTTTCCCGGGACCCGCGGGCCGACCCTTGATTTCTGCTGGCGCGGACATTCCTGTCATGGATAATTCGGGAGCCGTCCGACGGGGAACACCGCTTGAAGAAATACGCCCTGCCTTCGCTGTCGTTGCTTCACACGTTCGAGGCGGTCGCCCGGCGGATGAGTTTCACCCTTGCCGCGGATGAGCTGTGTCTCACCCAGAGCGCGGTCAGCCGCCAGATCGCCGCGCTCGAAGACGATCTGGGCCGGGCGCTCTTCCTGCGCAAGCATCGCGCGATCGAACTGACCGCCGAGGGGCGGCGGCTGTTCGAATCCGTCACGCGCGGGCTCGACGAGATCGCGGGCTGCATCGCCGGGCTGCGCCGCGAGACGGAAACACCGCAGATCACCGTCGCCGCCTCTGTTGCCTTTTCTTATTACTGGCTGATGCCCCGGCTCGAACGATTCAGCGAGCGGCATCCCGATATCGACCTGCGGGTGCTGGCGACGGACCAGAAGGTCGACCTGCGCAAGGGCGATGTCGACGTCGCCGTTCTCTATGGCGACGGATCCTGGGCAGGGGTCGGGGTGCAACGGCTTTTCGGCGAAAAGGTTTATCCGGTGTGCAGCCCCGACTACCTCAGGGATCACCCCGAGCTGTTGCGTCCGTCGGACATCCTCGATCAGACGCTTCTGCACCTCGATGGTGGTGGCAATATCTGGGGGGCGGTCGACTGGAAGGTCTGGCTGATGCGGCAGGGGGTGACGGGGCAACCGGTGCGTCGCGGGGTCAGGCTGAACAGCTATCCGATGGTGTTGCAGGGCGCCGAGGCCGGCCGCGGCGTGGCCCTCGGCTGGAGCTACATCACCGATCCGATGCTTGCGGAGGGGCGTCTGGTCTGCCCCATCGACAAGCCGCTGACGACGCAGCAGGGCTATTACATAGGCGCATCGGAGGATGCCGTCTCGGTCCCCGCTGTCGCGAGCTTCTTTCAATGGATCATGAGCGAAGTCGAAGGCGGGCAGGGGTACGCATGATCTGAAGGAATGCGTCGCATTCGAAATCATCGTTTGAGCGCGGCACGGGAAATCCGCCAGATGGGCCCCAGACACATGCGTGAGGTCCGTCCATGCCCGCACCCGCCATCCGTACTCCGCACCGCCGCAGCCGGGGCGGGCCCGACATCGCCCCGATTGCCCGGCCCATCGGGCCGGGCATGTTGGGCGGGCGGTATCAACCGCTCTCGCGCCCCGAGATGGAGCGCATTCACGCGCTGGTTCTGCGGCTGCTCGAAGATCTGGGGTTGTCGCAGATCACCCCCAGTCTGGAAGGACGCGCGGTCGAGGCGGGATGCTGGGTGGATGACGGCGGCCGCCTGCGCTTTCCCCGGGCGCTGGTCGAGGACGTGATCGCCCGCACGCGGCGCAAGTTCACCCTGCATGGCATCGACCCGGCCCACGACATCGAGATCGGCGGCCGACGTGTCCACGCCGGCACCGGCGGGGCCGCGCCCACCGTCATGGATTTCGAAACCGGCCGATACCGCGAAAGCACGGTCGCCGATCTTTACGACATCGCCCGGCTGGTGGACCGGCTGGACAATATCCACTGGTATCACCGTTCGGTCGTGGCGCGGGATACCACGACGATCCTCGATCTGGATATCAACACCACCTATGCCTGCCTGTCCGGCACCGCGAAATCCATCGCCGTCAGCTATACCGACAGCGCCAGCGTCAGGGCGGTGATCCCGATGCTCGACGCTGTCGCCGGAGGCGAAGGCCGGTTCCGCGAACGTCCCTTCTGCACGGCGGTCTGCTGTCACGTCGTGCCACCCATGCGCTTTGCCAGCGAAAGCTGCGATGCGCTCGAGGCGGCGGTCGAGGCCGGTATGCCCATCCTGCTGGTGGCCGCCGGTCAGGCCGGAGCGACCGCGCCCGCGGCCCTCGCCGGGGCCGTGGCGCAGGCCTGTGCCGAGGTCCTCGCCGGGCTGGTCCTGTGCAACATCATCGATCCGAACTGCCGGGGCATCTTCGCCACCTGGCCCTTCGTCTCCGACCTGCGCACCGGCGCCATGTCCGGCGGCTCCGGGGAGCAGGCGCTGTTGTCGGCGGCCTGCGCGCAGATGGCGGTGTTCTACGATCTGCCCAATTCGGTGCCTGCCGGAATGACCGACAGCAAGCTCCCCGACATGCAGTCGGGCGGCGAGAAGGGCTATACGATCTCGCTTGCGGCCCATGCCGGGGCCTCGATGATCCACGAATGCGCCGGCATGCACGGGTCCCTGATGGGCACGTGTTTCGAAAGCTACGTGCTCGACAACGATCTTCTGGGGGCGATCCTGCGCACCGTCAAAGGCGTGGAGGTCACCGAGGACTCGCTCAGCTTCGAGGTGATCCGCGACGTGGTCCTGGGCGAGGGCCACTATCTCGGGCATCCGCAGACCTTCTCGCGCATGAAGACTGACTATCTCTACCCCGATATCGCGGATCGCCGCAGCATCAGCGTCTGGGAAGAAGCGGGCGCGCGCGACGCCCGGGATGTCGCGCGCGACAAGGTGCGCAAGATACTCGCGGAACACTATCCCAGCCACATCCCCGAGAAGGTCGACGCGCAGTTGCGCGACAGCTTCAACATCATTCTCCCCAAGGCCCGGATGCGCGCCGGCAACGGCGTCTGGTAACGCCCGGCAGGAAAGGAACTCAGGATGCAATCTCATGCGAGAGTGGTCATCGTCGGCGGTGGCATGATGGGCGTGGGCCTCGCCTATCACCTGGCCGAGGAAGGCTGGAAGGACGTGGTGCTGATCGAGAAGGGCGAGCTGACCAGCGGCTCGACCTGGCATGCCGCCGGCCAGTGCCCGTCGTTCATCAGCAACTACAACATGGCCAAGATCCACCACTACTCCAACACCCTCTATCCGCGTCTGGAGGAGATCACCGGCCAGCCGGCCGGCTGGCACGGCTGCGGCGGGATCCGGCTGGCCACGACGACCGAAGAGGTTGACTGGTTCCGCCATGTGGCGGGCTTTTCGGCCAATGTCGGTTTCCACATGGAGGTGATCGGGCCGGACCGGATCGGGGAGCTGAACCCCTGGCTCGACACGTCCGGCATCCTGGCGGGGGCCTGGACCACCATGGACGGCCATGTGGACCCCTCCAGCGCCTGCAACGCCCTGGCCGCGGGCGCGCGCCAGATGGGGGCCACGATCATCCGCCGCAACCGGGTGACGGGCATCGAGCGGCTGCCCTCGGGCGAGTTCGAAGTGGTGACCGAGCAGGGCAGCATCACCTGCGAACACGTGGTCAACGCCGGCGGCTGCTACGCGCGCGAGGTGGGCGCCTGGCTCGGCGTCGATACCCCGATCACCAATATGGAGCACCAGTATCTGGTGACCGAGCCGCTGGAGGAATTCCGCGACATCGACTTCGAGTTGCCGGTCATGCGCGATCCGGCCACCGCCGGGTATTACCGGCAGGAACAGAAGGCCGGGCTCGTCGGCATCTACGAGCACTTCGACGCGCGCGAGGCCTGGGCGTATCGCGGCGGCCGGCCGGAATGGACCAGCGAGAACGAGCTCTTCGAGGGCGATATCGAACGGATCGCCCCCTGGCTGGAAAAGGCGCTGGAGCGGATGCCGATCTTCGCCAATGCCGGCATCAAGCGGATCATCAACGGCGCCATCCCGCATACGCCGGACGGCAATCCGCTGGTCGGCCCGGCGCATGGCGTGCCGAATTTCTGGCAGTGCTGCGGGTCGTCCATCGGCATCGCGCAAGGTGCGGGTTGCGGCAAGTACCTGGCGCAGTGGATCGTGCATGGCGACGCCGAGATCAACATGGCCTCGGTCGACCCGCGCCGTTTCGGCGCCTATGCCGACGCGGGCTACACCCGCGTCAAGAGCTTCGACGATTACCACAACATGTTCGAAACCCCGCTGCCCGGCCGTGAAATCCATGCCGGGCGCCCCAACCGCGTCACGCCGCTGTACGAGAAACTCAAGGGCGAGGGCGCCGCCCATACCGAGGTTTTTGGCTGGGAGCGGCCAAAATACTTCGCGCCCAAAGGCTTTGTCGAAAAGCTGCAATACCGCCGCAACAACGTCTTCGATCTGGTGGCCGAGGAATGCCGCGCCGTGCGCGAACGCGTGGGCATCATGGACCTGTCGAGCTTCGCCAAGTTCGACGTCACCGGCCCCGGTGCCGAGGCGCTTCTGGACCGGCTCACCGCCAACAGGCTGCCGAGGAAGCCGGGTGGCATCGCCCTGACCCATGTGCTGTCGGATGGAGGTCGGATCGAGGGCGAATGGACCATCACCCGGCTGGGTGACGACCGTTTCTACGTGCTCACGGGCGCAGGCGCGGAGCGGCAGGCGCTCGATCACCTGACCCGCGCCGCCGGGGACGGTGTGACCATCGCCAATGTCACCGACGATTGCGGCATGCTCGTGGTGGCCGGCCCCAAGGCGCGCGAGGTTCTGGCACCGCTGACCGGTGCGGACCTGACCAATGCCTCGTTCCGCTGGCTGTCTGGGCAGGAGATCACCCTCGCCGGCATACCGGTCCGCGCGCTGCGGGTGACCTATGTCGGTGAACTGGGCTGGGAACTGCACGCGCCGATGGCGGAGCTGGAGAGGCTCTACGATGCGATCTGGGCCTCGGGCGCGGCGCACGGCATCGCCGATTTCGGCGTCCAAGCGGTGACCTCGCTGCGGATGGAGAAGGGCTATCGCGGGTTCGGCTCGGAACTCACCAACGAGATCACGCTGATCGAAGCCGACT
>JBFKMA010000004.1:0-18753 GCA_041630175.1 Albidovulum sp. | reverse complement strand
GCCAGGCCGGGCCGGGCGGACTGGACCAGCAACACAGCGGCGGCGATCAGCGGAAACAGCCTGCGGGAAATGGGATTGGTCATTGCGTGCCCTCCTTTCGCGACGCGACACTCCCCATTCGAGAACGAAGGTCACGGGCCGGGTTTCTTTTCGGTCTGAGGACACGAGCATACCACGAGACGGGGCTGAGCTCCCCCGTCTCGGTTTCCGCTGCCCGGAGCCCCGCCCGCCGCTGGCCTGCGATGGACTTGCGCCTGTCCACGGCCTAAGACCGGAACCATGCTGCGCATCACTGACGAGATCACCATCGCCGACTGGGAGATCACCGAGAGCTTCTCGCGCTCGTCGGGTCCGGGCGGGCAGAACGTCAACAAGGTCGAGACGGCGGTCGAGCTCAGGTTCGAGGCGGAGCGCAGCCCCAACCTGCCGGAGCCGGTCAAGAAGCGGCTGAAGCGCCTTGCCGGGCGGCGCTGGACCAATGACGGCGCCATCGTGATCCGCGCCGAGGAGACCCGCAGCCAAGCGCGCAACCGCGAGCTGGCCGCCGCGCGGCTCGTCGAGCTGATCCGCGAGGCGCTCGTCGCGCCGAAGCGGCGGATCGCGACGCGGCCGACCTTGGGCAGCAAGCGCCGCAGGCTGGCGGCCAAGACCGTGCGCGGCCAGGTCAAGGCGCTGCGCGGCAAGGTCGAGGACGAGTAGCCCGCGCCGCGACAAGGGTTGCGATCCGCGCCGATTGCGCCGACAACCGAATGAGTCACGCTGAGGGACAGACAAGCGGACCATGCTGAAGAAAGCCTTCATGCTCGTCTCGGGCAACGCCTTCGGCTCGGCGCTGCTGCTGGTGCGCAACCTGATCGTGGCGCGGCTGGTCAGCCCGGAGGATTACGGCATCGCCGCGACCTTCGCGATCTCGATGTCGCTGGTGGAGATGCTGTCCTATATCGGGCTGAACCAGTTGATCGTGGTCGACAAGGACGGCGACGATCCGCATGTGCAGCGCGCCATGCAGGGCTTCCAGGCTCTGCGCGGCGCGGCGGCGAGTCTGGTGCTGTTCGCCATCGCCCATCCCTATGCACGCTTTCTCGGCATCGAGCATGTCGCCTGGGCCTATCAGGCCATCGCGCTCATCCCGCTGATCAGCGGCTTTCAGCATTTCGACATCCACCGGCTGAAGCGGCACCTGAACTTCCGCCCGGCGGTGATCGCGCAGGCGCTGCCGCCGCTGTTCTCGGTGCTGGCGCTCTGGCCGCTCGCGCTCATCTACGACGATTACCGGATCATGCTGGTCGCGCTCTTCGTGCAGGCGCTGTCGATGGTGGCGCTGTCGCACCTCGCGGCCGAGCGGCGCTATGGCCTTGCGCTCGATCTCGCGGTCATGCGGCGGGCGATGCGGTTCGGCTGGCCGCTTCTCCTGAACGGGGTGCTCTTGTTCGGGGTCTTCAACGGCGAGAGGCTGATCGTCGGGCACGAGCTCGGGATGGGCCAGCTCGCGGTGTTTTCCATGGCGATCACGCTGACGCTGGCCCCGACGCTGGTGATGGCCGGCGCCTGCCAGTCGCTGTTCCTGCCGAGCCTGAGCGGCGCGCGCGAAAAGCCCGATTCGTTCAACTGGCTCGGCGTCGCGGCGATCGAGGCGGCGCTGGCGATCGGGCTTCTCCTGATGCTCGGCACGATGCTTCTGGGCGGGCCGATCGTGCATCTGCTGCTCGGGCCGAATTACCTCGCGGTGCTCGACATCCTGGTGCCGGTCACGGTGGTGCAGGCGATCCGGGTGGCGAAATCCGGCAGCTCCACCGTGGCGCTGGCCAGGGAGCTATCTGGCAATGCCGCGGCCTCGAACCTGGTGCGCGTGCTGTCGCTGCCGGTATCGTGGGTCGCGCTGATCCGCACCGGCGACCTGATGGCGGTGATCCACATCGCGCTGGCGGCGGAGTTCCTGGGCTATCTCGTCTCGCTCGCGCTCGCGGCGCGGCGAGCGGGTCTCCTGCTCGCGCCGCTGGCGATCCCCTCGGTGATGGTGGGCCTGACCGCGGCGGCGGCGCTGGTGTGCGACCGGTTCTATCCGCCGAAGCCGGACCTCGTGGCACAGCTCATGCAGGGGCCGCTCTGGCTCGTCGTGGGCTGCGGCGTCGCGGCGCTGGGCCTGATGTCGCATCTGCGCGGCTACCTGATCCGCAAGTACCGGCGGCGCGGCTAGCCCGCGATCCGGCGCTGGCCGACGACCCGCGCGGGATTGCCCGCGACGATGGCGTTTTCGGGGACGTCCTCGCGCACCACCGCGCCGGCGCCGATGATCGCGCCGTCGCCGATCGTGACCCCGGCGAGCACCACCGCGCCATAGCCGAGCCAGACGTCGCGGCCGATGGTGACCTCGGCCTCCTTCATGGCCTGGGCATGGACCGGTCCGCCGTCGTTGTAGCGGTAGCTCGACGCCGTCACCATGACCGAGGGCGCGAAGAGGGCGTCGTCGCCGATCACGATGCGCGCGGTGCCGGGGCCGGCCCAGAGGCAGACATTGGCGCCGATGCTGACGCGGTCGCCGAGGACGATGTTGCGGCCGTTGGCGAAGCTCGCCGTCGGGCTGATGTTCTGCGCGCCATTGCGGGTGATCTGCCTGAGTTCGGCGACATGGGTGTAGTTGTAGTAGTTCAGGACCTTGACGGCATGGGCATAGGCGCGCGGGTCGAGGGCCGCGCGGATGAGCCGGAGGAGCCGTTGCAGGCGGGTCGTCCGGTTTTCTCGGTCCTGCCCATGGTCATCTCGATCCTCACCTGGCCCGTCCCGGGCCAGCAGAACGGAAATCCCCTGAAGGGTAAACCGGAACCTCGCGGCGTCAAACCGGGGAACGATTTGCCGGTGCCGGCGTGGCGCCGTTGCCGCTCGGCTGTTGCGAGATCGCCGCCAATGGGTCCGGTTCGGCGGGATTGGCCGCGGGTGTGCTCCGGGGCCTTCCCACCCGAGATCGCGCTGGCCCGGAGGCGGGCGAATTGCTACGGTTTCCGGACCCTTGCGCGCCGTGATCCGGCCGCGCGGAACCTGGCCCAGATCCGATGTCCGATCGCCGCCGCCTGCCTGTGATCTTCCGCCGCTGCGGGGTGGCGGCGCTCGCGCTCGTCGCCGCGCTTGCAGGCAGCGTGTCGGCGGCGGCGGCGGAACTGGTGCGGCGCGGGATCTATTACTGGAGCGAGGAGCGCGAGGATTTCGGCGGGTTCTCCGGCCTCGCGGTCGCCGCCGACGGCGCGTCGCTGATGGCGGTCAGCGATGCGGGCTGGCTGTTCCACGCCGCGATCCGCCGCGATTCCGCGGGCCGGATCACCGGCATCGAGACCGACTGGCAGGCGCGGTTCCTCGACAATTTCGGCCGCCCGGTCGAGGGCTTCACCGCCGATGCCGAGGCGCTGGCGGTGGCGGAGGACGGCACCGCCTATGTCGGCTTCGAGAGCTATGCCCGCATCGCGGCGCTGAAGCCCCCCGACATGATGCCCGAGCCGCAGCACCGATGGGACCGGTTCCGTGCTTTCTGGGGCAACGAGAGCTTCGAGGCGCTGGCGCTGCGGCCCGAGGGCGGGCTGATCGCGATCCTCGAGGAGCCGGTGGCGCCGGGCGAGGGCTTCACGACCCTGCTCGGCGATGACGGCGACTGGCGCGAAGGGCCGCGCCTGCCCGACGGCGACGGCTTCGCCGCCTCGGACGCGGCCTTCGGGCCGGACGGGCGGCTCTACCTTCTCGAGCGCCGCTTCGCCCTTACCGCGGGCTACGCCACCCGCATCCGGCGCTTTGACTATGCCGGGGGCCGCTTCGGGCCGGGCGAGACGCTGCTTGAGACCGCGCCCGGCGCGCTCGACAACATGGAGGGCATCAGCCTGTGGCGTGACGCGGCGGGGCGGACCGTCGTCAGCCTGATCTCGGACGACAATTTCCTGCCCATCCAGAACACGCTCGTCGTCGAATACGATCTGACCGAGTGAGCGGCTTTGCCGAAGCCCGCCGCGAGACCTGAGTTTGGTTTTGCCAAGCGCGGGGCGCTCGACTAACAATGGAAGGGAATTCAGCGACCTGCGCCAGCAGGCGGGAAGCATTCGGGCGCCGGGCGGGTCGCGGCGGCGCGGGAACGAAGCCGAAGCGAAGGCGAGGCCGTTTGTGAAGATTGCAGTTTTCGGACTTGGATATGTCGGCATCGTCTCGGCGGCCTGCCTCGCGCGGGACGGGCACGAGGTCGTCGGCGTCGATCCGCAGCAGGCCAAGGTCGATCTGGTCAATGCCGGCCGGCCGCCGATCATCGAGAAGAACGTGAGCGAACTGGTCTCCGAGGCGGTGCAGGCGGGCAGGCTCCGCGCCACGGCCTCGGCCACCGAGGCGGTCGCATTCGCCGATCTCAGCATGGTCTGCGTCGGCACGCCGTCGCGCAAGAACGGCAGCCTCGAGACCGGCGCGGTGGAGCGCGTCTGCCAGGAGATCGGCGCCGCCATCGCCGCGAAGGGGCGCGACCATACCGTGGTGATCCGCTCGACGATCCTGCCCGGCACCATGCGCGGCGTGGTGATCCCGACGCTGACCGAGGCGGCCGGCGCGGCGCGGGACCGGCTGAAGGTCGCCAGCAACCCTGAATTCCTGCGCGAATCCACCGCCGTCTACGATTACGACCACCCGCCGAAGACCGTCGGCGGCGCCGACGACGAGGCGACGGCCATGGCGGTCATGGCGCTTTACGCGGACATTCCGGGGCCGAAGATCGCAACAAGGCTCGAAGTCGCGGAGATGGTGAAATACGCCGACAATGCCTGGCACGCGGTCAAGGTCTCCTTCGCCAACGAGATCGGCAATATCGCCACGGCGGTGGGGGTGGACAGCTGGGAGGTGATGGACATCTTCTGCCAGGATACCAAGCTCAACATCTCGCCCTATTACCTGAAGCCGGGCTTCGCCTTCGGCGGCTCCTGCCTGCCCAAGGACCTGCGGGCGCTGGCCTTCAAGGGCCGCGACCTCGACCTTGACCTGCCGCTCCTGAACTCGGTGCTCGTGACCAATCGCCGCCAGGTCGAGCGCGCGCTCGACATCGTCGCGGAATACGGCGAGCGCGACATCGCCTTTCTCGGCATCAGCTTCAAGGCCGGCACCGACGACCTGCGCGAGAGCCCGCAGGTGACGCTGGTGGAGCGGCTGATCGGCAAGGGCTACCACCTGAAGATCTACGACCGCAACGTGCATCTCGCGCGGCTCCTGGGCGCCAACCGCGCCTATATCGAGGAGGCGATCCCGCATATCGCCGAGATCCTGTCGGCCGATCTCGACGCGGTCGTCGGCCACGGCGCGCTGGTGATCGTCGGCAACCCGGCGCCGGAGTTCAAGTTCCTCGGGGCGAAGCTCCGGCCCGAGCAGCGGCTTCTCGACCTCGCCCGGATCCCGGGCCTCGCGGCCGAGCTGGGAGAGCGGTATCGTGGCATCAACTGGTAGGGGCGCGGGCCGCCGCGTCCTCATCGTCGTGGAGAACCTGCCGGTCCCGTTCGACCGCCGGGTCTGGGCCGAGGCGACGACGCTGGCGGCGGAGGGCTACACGGTCTCGGTGATCTCGCCCACGGGCAAGGGCTACGAGGCCGAATACGAGCTCCTCGACGGGGTGCATGTCTACCGCCACCGGCTACCCACCGAAGGCAATTCCGCCGTCGGATACCTTAGCGAATACGGCTCGGCGCTGTGGCACGAGCTGCGGCTCGCGCTCAAGGTGCGGCGCGAGCGCGGCATCGACGTGCTGCATGGCTGCAACCCGCCCGACCTGATCTTCCTCGTCGCCTGGGCCTTGCGGCCCCTGGGGGTGCGCTACCTCTTCGACCACCACGACATCTGCCCGGAGCTTTACGAGGTGAAGTTCGGCAAGAAGGGCCTCTTGTGGCGGGCGATGGTGCTCTTTGAATGGCTGACCTTCAGGACCGCGCTGGTGTCGATCGCGACCAACGAGAGCTACGCGGAGATCGCGCGGCGGCGCAGCGGCATGGCGGCGGAGGACGTGTTCGTGGTGCGCTCGGGGCCGAAGATCGAGAAGCTGGAGATCCGGCCGCCGAAGGAGGAGCTGAAGCAGGGGGCAAAGTTCCTCATCGGCTATGTCGGGGTGATCGGCCAGCAGGAGGGGCTCGACCTCCTGGTCGAGGCGGCGGCACATCTGACCGGGCATATGGGGCGGACGGACGTGCATTTCGGCATCGTCGGCGGCGGGCCGGCGCTCGAGGAGGTGCGGGCGGAGGTCGAGGCGCGCGGGCTCGGGCGGTTCTTCACCTTCACGGGCCGCGCGCCGGACGACCTGCTTCTGGATATGCTCAACACCGCCGATATCTGCGTGAATCCTGACCGGGTGACGCCGATGAACGACCTGTCGACGATGAACAAGATCATGGAATACATGACGCTCGCCAAGCCCATCGTGCAGTTCGAGCTGAAGGAGGGGCGGGCGTCGGCGGGCGAGGCCTCGCTCTATGCGCGCCCCAACGATCCTGAGGATTTCGCCGCGAAGATCGCCGAACTGATGGACGACCCGGAGGCGCGGGAGCGGATGGGGCGGCTCGGGCGCGCCCGCGTGCAGGAGGCGCTGAGCTGGGCGCATTCGGTGCCGCCGCTGCTCGCCGCCTATGACCGGATCTTCGCCAGGATCGGGCGCTAGCGCCGGCGAGCGACGAGGGCGTAGGCCCAGCCGGCGAGAAAGCCGCCGAGATGGGTTTCCCAGGCGAGCTGGCCGTGAAGCGCCCACCAGAGCACGACGTTCAGCACGAAGAGCAAGGCGAGCGCCCTCGCGACCGGCCGCAGCGTGGCCCCCGCCCGGCTCCGGCGCTGGACATCCAACGCGAGATAGGCGCCGACGAGGCCGAAGACCGCGCCCGAGGCTCCGATCATCGGCGCGTCGGGGGCGCCGAGTGTCGCGAAGCCCGCGCCGCCGCCGAGCAGCGACAGCGCGTAGAGCACGAGGAACCGGCGCTGGCCGAGCCGCGCCACGAGCGGCCGCGACAGCGACAGGAGCGCGGCCATGTTGACGCCGAGATGCACGAGCCCGGCATGGAGAAAGCCGTAGGTGACGAACATCAGCCAGGGCTGGCCTGCGTAGTGCGGCCGCCAGTCGCTCAGCAGCCCGGCCCAGAAGGCGGCGTGCTGATAGGTGAGCAGGCGCCACTGGCGCGCGCCCCAGAGCCCGAGATCGGCGCCGGTCAGCACCAGTTCGGGCAGCGTGCAGAGGACGAGGATCGCCCACACGCCGGCGGCGATGCGCGGGGAATGGGGGCGCGGTGCGGTCGCGGTCATGGCGCCGATCCTGCCGAAGCGGGCGCGCGGCGCAAGCGAAAGCCGCGCGCCGGGTTCAGAACGGCACGAAGCGCGGCAGCGCGCCGAGGCTTTCGGCCATGAAGCCCAGAAGCCGTGTCTCGGCCTCCTCCTCGGTCTCGTCGGCGGCGATCGCGGTGACGAAGCGCACCAGCGCGCCGTCGGTGCGGCCGAGCGTGAGGCTGTCGGTGAGCACGCTGAGCTTGGCGCGGACGTCGTGCGACTGGCGCTTGCCGCGGCCCTCGAACCAGTAATAGACCAGCTGCCGCGCGAACTCCTTCTGGATCACCGCGCGCACCGCGGTGAAGCGGCCGTAGCCCGCCGCGGTCATATCCACCGGGGCTTCGGCCAGCGAGTACACCTCCCAGCCGCCGGCGGGCAGGCAGACCTCGGGGGAATGGATGCCCTGGCCCTCGGTCTGCCTGGCGTAATAGGCGACGAACAGGCTGACGGCGCCGTCGTCGGGGCGCTGGTAGAAGGCGTTGAGATAGTCGTCCGCGGCGAGCACCCGGACGATGTCGGGTTCGAGCGTCACGGTGTAGCTCTGCCACGCCCCGATCTGGCGGGGAAAGAGCACCAACGGGTCGCGCGCGGCGGGCGCGGCGGGCGGCGCGGGCAGGGTCTGCCAGGCGAGCGACGCCGCCCCGGTCATGAGCACCGCGAGCACCAGCGCCAGCGTCGCGCGGAGCCCGAGGAGGCGGGCGAGGACCGCGCCGAAACCGTGGAAATCGAGGTCGATCGCCTCGGCGAGCGGCAAGGGGCTCGGGGTCAGGCGCTGCAGCGCGACGGCCATCGCGAAGAGGATGCCGACGCAGATCAGGAAGATCACCCAGCCTTCGAAGGCATGCAGGAACCCCTCGGCCTGCGCGATTCCGTGGCGGTCGACGAGCAGGCCGATGACCCCGATCCGCACCGCGTTCATCAGGACCGTCAGCGGCGCGGCGGAGACGAGGAGCACGAGCTTGTGCCACAGCGGCCCGCGATAGAGGATCGCGAAGAGATAGGAGAACGACAGGATCGGAAACAGGTAGCGCAGGCCCGAACAGGCCTCGGCCACCTGGAGCTTGTAGACCCCGAGATCGATGACGTTGCCTTCGAGATAGACCGCGACGCCCATCAGGCTCACGAACCAGACGCCGATCACCGAGGACACCCATTGCAGGAAGATCGTCAGCTTCCAGTAGAGGATCTGCGGCAGGGGCAGCATGAAGACGAGATGCAGCACCGGCAGCTGGTGGCGGCGGCCGCGGTCCCAGCCGAAGACCGTGAGCACAACGCCGCCCACCCACAGGATCATCGCGTAGGTGACGATGTCCGGCACCCGCATGAGATTGCCGAGCGCGGCGACGGCGAGGGCGAGGGCGATCACCGCGAGCCCCGGCCAGCGTTTCGTCACCTCGGCGTCGGGCGGCGGCATGCGGCGCTGTTCGCGCAGGAACAGGTAGAGCGAGACCAGCGGGATCAACGGGCCGTGGCTGTAGGTGGCCGTCGACCAGGCCTGGCCGAGCGACAGGATGCCGATCCAGAACAGCGGCACCGAACCGGCCACCAGCGCCACGAAGAGCGCGAGCCCGGCGGGGTTCAGATTGAAGGAGGGGGTCTCGAGGCCCGTGGTGGGGTCGGTCGAATGGGTCATGGCGCTGCCGGGTCGCGCTGGGGGGCGATGCCTGCCATGCTAGGAGAAATCCGCGCGAGGCACGACCATATTTGGCGATGTCGCAGTCAACTCCGCGTCAATCGGCGCCGCGCCGGCCCGCCGGGGAAACAATCGCTCCCCGGCCGGCCCTTGGTTCACGGCCGGAAAGTGAAGTTCCGGTCCAGCGTCAGGAACACCGAATGCGACGTCGCATCGCCCGTGGCGGAACTGTTCGAAAGCTCCCGCAGGCTGACGCCGCCGGTCAGGCCCCAGTCGCGCGTCAGCGCGTACGAATAGGTGGCGCGCAGGTTCGTGCGCTCGACGGTCGACCTGGTGCTGCCGCTGTCGGCGCCTTCGGTGCGGCCGTAATTCAGCGAAAGGCCGAGCCGCGAGATGCTGGTGATATCGTATCCGTAGTTCACGCCGATGCGGGTGCTGAGGACGTCCTCGCTGAGGTCGTTGGTCGTGACGAACTGGTTGATCCTGATGGTGATGTCGCTCGACTTCATCTGCCGGTCGAACGCGATCCGCGCGTTATACTTGGTGCTGCCCGCCGGTGTCTCGGTCAGGCCGGCAGCGGCCCGGAGCGTGCCGAGCTTCAGATCCATGTCGCGGCCGAAGGTCAGCGACTTTCGCGTGCCGTTCTGGTTGACGGTGGAATCGAACGAGGCGTAGACCGAGCCGTTCTGCAACTGTCGCGTCAGCGTGAGCGCGCCGTTCGTGCCGGACCGGTCGGTGCTGCCCCCGGTCGTGTCGGTGTCGACCTCGGTGCGGCCGATCCGGGCGTCCACCCGCAGGATCGGGTTGATGTCGCGTGTCACGCCGACCGAATAGTTGACGGTCTGGCGGGATGTCTGGACGGAATCCTCGGCGTCGTATTGGATCACGCCGGCGTTGAAGCGCATAACCGTCACCGGCGACACCTTCATCGAGACGGTCGCGTCGACGCTGTCGGTCGTCGTGTCGATCAGCTCCGGATCGGACAGCTTGGCTGCGTCGCTGAAGCTCTTGTCGTCATACGTCGCGGTCGCGATGAAGCCGAGCGGCGCATTGATGCCGGTCTCGTAGGTCACCGCGGCATTGCGCGTCGTCCGCGTGCCGCCGCCCGCGAACAGGTCGCCGAGGAGCTGTTCTTCCTGCGCGACCGCGAACGGGTTGAGGAAATCGCGGTCGACATGGTGGTAGCGGCCGGTCGCCGTCAGGCGGCTGTTGGCGCTTTCGATCTCGTAGCGCGCCCGCAGGTTCGGATCCTCGAAACCCGATTCCGAGCCGACAGGAAAGTTGGCGTAGCGCAGGACGCCGCTGCCGGTCAGGATGAATTCCTGGGTGCCGGTGATGCTCGACAGGCCGAAGGTCAGGGTGTTGTCGAGGATCGTCGACGTGCCGTCCGAATCCGGCTGCAAGTTGAAATTGTCATCGACCGTCAGCTTGGAACTGATGCCCAGGTCGACTTGCAGCCCCCCGGCTGGACCGGCGCCCCCCTGAGTCGCGCCAACGCCCCCCTGTTGAGGGAGCGTTGCGGTTGGCCAAATTGTCGAAATTGCCGCGATTAACGCGAGCCTGCTTCTGCTCGTCCCCACCTTTTCCGCCTTTTTTATCGTTCGTCAGTCATTCAGAATTCAAAGAGTCTGCGCTCGGGCACGACGATCACGTCGCCTTCGCGCAGGACGATCACCGGTGCCTGGGCGCCCCTCTGCACGGACCTGTAGTCGTAGCGATAGACGGTCTCGCTGCCGGTCTTCTTGTCGGTGCGGCGCAGCTGGATGCGCTTGGTCGACGCGAACGGCGTCAGGCCGCCGGTCTCCCCGAGGAACTGCAGGAGCGTCGTGCCGGCCTCGACATCGAGCTTGCCCTGGTTCGTGAACTCGCCGACCGCGTAGACTGAGACCGTGCCGAAGGTGCTGACATTGGCCGCCGCCGCCTGGGCCGCCGCGCTGGTCACCGCCGTCGTGACCGGGTTCAGCTGGCCAACCGACAGGAAGACCGTGGGCGGCGAAGCGAAATTCGAGGCGAGCGCCTGCGAGATCGCGTTACGCATGCCGTCGATGCTCTGGCCCGTGGCCCGCAGCGAACCCACCAGCGGCAGGCTGACGGTGCCGTCGGGCAGGACGAGCAGGCTTCTGTTCAGGCTCGGATCCTCGAGCACTTCCATTTGCAGCACGTCGCCGGACTGGATGCGGTAGCCGCTTTGTGCATAGGCAGCCGGGACAAGAAGGACAGCCAGCAACAAACCCAACAGTGTTCTGAACATTTTATCACCCAATCAATCCCGATTCTCGGAAAGGTTACGGTGGATCGGCACGAAATCAAACTGTTAACTTGCGCAGTCCAGACCTTGCGGAGCATCCCGGAAACAATCGTGCCCTCATCGCAACAACCGCTGCCGGTCAGTTGTCGAGCGTCACGCCTTCGGCCTCCAGCCGCGCCGCCTCGCGGCGGGCGCCGACGGCGAAGGCGCGTGCGTCGCCGGGTTCGAGCAGCGCCAGCGCGTTGCGGAACCGGGCCAGGGCCTCGGAGCGCCGGTCGCGTGCGAGATAGGCCATTGCGAGGTGGTATTGCACCGTCGGGTCGCGGTCGAGCGTGGCCGCGGCCTTCTCCAGGTGGGCGATCGCCTCGTCGTGGTTGCCGCGCAGATGGGCGATCCAGCCATAGGTGTCCTGATAGGGCGCGAGGCTGCTGCCGCGCAGCCGGCGGGCAATCACCGCGGCGCGGGCGATGCTCTCGGCATCGCTGCGGTGGTTCGACAGAAGGCTGGCGAGGTTGTTGGCGACGATCGGATTGGCGCTGTTGGCGCGGTACATCGCCTCGTAGACCGCGATCGCGGCCTCGATGTCGCCGCCCTTCTCCAGGAGGCCGGCCCTGGCCCAGTTCAGGTCGTCCGCCTGCGGCAGCACCGCGAGCGCCGCGTCGACCAGCGCCGTGGCCTCGTCCAGTCGCGCCGCGTCGGCCGCGACGAGGCGGATCAGAGCCATCCAGGCCGGCACCAGCCGCGGATCCTCGTCGAGCAGGGCGCGGTAGACGGTCTCGGCGCCCGCCGCGTCGCCGGTCAGCGCGCGCACCGAGGCGTCGATGAACCGCAATTCCCGGTCCGCGGGATCGGTGGCGAGAAGGCGAGCGGAATAGGCCCGCGCCTTGGCGTTGTTGCCCGAGTCGAGATGGGCGCGCAGGATCGCGATCCGCGCCGAAAGTCCGGCCGCGCCCTCGTCGACCAGGCCCTGGAGATAGGCGATCGCCTGATCGGTGTCCTGTCGGGCGGCGATGCTCGCCGCGCGGAACTCCTGTGCGGCGGCCCGCGCGGCCGGGTCGTCGAGCGCCTCGAGCGCCGCCGCGACCGAATCGGCGCGGTGCCAGTCCTGCGCCCGCATGTAGATCCGGCCGAGCGGCACGAGCAGCGAGGCGTCGCCCGGCGCGATCCGCAAGGCGTCGATGAGCACGCCCTCGGCCGGCAGGAGCTTGTTCTCGGCCGCGAGAAACCGGGCATAGCGCAGCGATTCCGCGGGCGCGCGGTTGGCCGCCGCCACGGCGCGCGCCAGGCTTTCGCGCACCAGGTCGTGATTGCCGTCGCGCTCATAGGCCTCTGCCATCAGCGTCAGGATCTCGGCATCGCGCGGGGTCTGCGCGAGCGCCCGGCGCAGGACCGCGATCGAATCGCCGACCGAGTCGCCGAGGATCAGCCAGCGCGCCTTGAGCTTGAGCGCCTCGGCATCGCCGGGATCCTCGGCCAGCACCTCATGGACCAGCGCGCGCGCGCCGGCGGCGTCGCCGGTCATCGACAGCATCCGCGCCAGCCCGATCCTGCTCTGCCGGGCTTCCGCCGAGGGCGCGGCGGAGTCGAGCAGCGCCCGCATCGCGGCGATGGCCTCGTCCTGACGGCCGAGGTCGAAGATGAAGGCCGCGTGAGCGGCGCGGTAGGCCGGCGCGTCCTGGCCCGAGGCGATCACGCGTTCTAGCTCGGCCGAGGCGGCATCGGCGCCGCGCTCCTCGGCGAGGAAACGCACCAGTTCGAACACTTGCTGCTGGTCCGGCGCGGCCGGGTCGATGCGGCCGCGCAGGAAGGCCTCGGCCTTGTCGATCTCGCGCCGCGCCACATGCCAGCGCACCAGCGTCGTGCCCATTTCCGGGTCGTCGGGGAAGCGCGCCACCATGTCGCGAAGCCCGGCCTCGACGCCCGGGTCGTCGCCGAGCGCCGCGAGCACCGACAGCCGCTGCGCGCGCAAAGTCCGGTCGTCCGGAACCAGCGCCAGCGCGCCGTCGAGCTCGGCGAGCGCCTCGTCGAAATCCTCGGCGCGGACGTGATCGTCGATGATCACCCGGCGAAGCAGCAGGTTGTCGGGCAGATCGGCGCGCAGCGCGCGGGCCGCGGCGGCCGAGGCGACGACGCGCGCGACGTCGTTGGTCTCGATCGCGATCCCGTAATCGGCGGCGATGCGGATCGCCCGAAGCCCGGCATCGTCGGGCGCCGCGGCGCGCGCCGCCTCGGCGTAGCGCCCTGCGGTCGCCCAGTCGCTGGCCTCGGCGGCGATCTCGGCCAGCGCCCGCGCCGCGTCGAGATCGTCGGGAAATTGTTCGGCCAGCCGCAGATACTGCGCGAAGGCCTCGCGCAGCCGGCCGCGGCCGCGTTCGATCTCGGCATAGCTGCGGCGGGCCTCCCTGTGGTTGCCGTTCAGCTTGAAGACGTTGCGGAACTCGACGAGGGCGCGGTCGAGGTCGCCGGCCTCGAGATAGGCGAGGCCGGACTGGTAATGCTGCTCGGCGCGTTCCTCGGCGGAATCGCAGGCGCCGAGCGCCACGATCGCCATGGCCAGGACCAGGCCGGTCAGTGTCTTGCGGGCATTCATTCGAATGCCTCGAGCGGCGATCGCGGGCGCGCGGATCGCCTGCCGGCGCGGGGATACGCGGTGAAGTCGCGATGACGGATCAAGTCAGTACCCCGTTCCCCTCAGCACGACGCGCACCGTCGCGAGCAACAGCCTGGCGTCGTTCACGAAGGACAGGGTTTCGTGGTAGCGGGTGTCGAACTCGGCCCGCTGGGTGAACTCGCTCTCGTTGCGGACCGACACCTGCCACGGTCCGGTGATGCCGGGCCGGAGCGCGTAATAGGCGGTGCCGGTATAAAGCGCGCGCTGGCTCGGCATCATCGGGCGCGGCCCGACCAGCGACATGTCGCCGGTGAGCACGTTCCACAGTTGCGGCAGCTCGTCGAGCGAGCTCTTCCGCAGCAGCCGGCCGATGGAGGTGATCCGCGGATCGGACTTGAGCTTCTGCGTGGCGTTCCATTCGAGCCGCGCCTCGGCGTTGCGGGACAGGTAGTCCTCGAGCAGCTTGTCGGCCTCCGGCACCATGGTGCGCAGCTTCAGCATGCGGAAGGTCCGGCCGCCGCGGCCGACCCGCTCGTTCCAGTAGAAGGGCGAGGACCCGTCGAGCGCGACGATGAGCGCGAGGACGAGGATCAGCGGCGCGCAGACGATGGCGGTGGCGAGCACCGTGGCGAGATCGAGCGCGCGCTTGAAGAAATTCCGGTACAGGCCCGAATGCCGCTCGATTTTCACAAGGCCAACCGGAGCGCCTGACATGCCGAGTTCATCGGAAAGATCATTGATCCGAAGCGTCATGTGCGTGTCCAATACCGAACAAGCAAAATAATCCGCACGGACGCCAAAAGCCGCCCGACCTTTCACCACCACGAATCCCGGAAACATCGATACCGGGCTTCTTTTTCTTATCATCAATGGGCGAAATGCGGAATCAACAATTGAGAAACATGGGAAATATCCCGCGGTCGGCCGGCGGCAGGCACCAGGACGTGCGGCCCCGAGGCCGCGCCGGTCATGCCAACGGCACGAGTCTGTTTCCGATACCCGCACAGTGCCCCGCCATGCGACGATTGTCCGTCATCGCGCCGCCCGCCCGGCCGGGATGCGGGACATCGGCGCAAACTGCGTATATTCATGGTGGAGAAAAGCTATTGAACGACGCCATTAAGTTGCCGAAGGTGTATGGGCATTGATTTCGTGAATTCCCCGCCGGCGAGGGACGGCACGTCAGGGCCGGACCGGGGTGACCCCCGGGCGGCGTCGGGTAAGTTGGATTGCGGATGAACCGGGTCGTGGAAACCGAGACGAATGACGGCAACGGCGTCGGCTTCTACATGGATTTCTACGGGTTCCGCGAGCGCCCCTTCACGCTGGTTCCCGATCCCGATTTCCTGTTCTGGTCGCCGCAGCACCGGCGTGCCTATTCGGTGCTGGAATTCGGCATCCTGAGCCGCGCGCCGATCACCCTCGTCACCGGCGGCGTCGGCTGCGGCAAGACCACGCTGCTGCGCGAACTGCTCAGGCAGTTCGGCTCGCGCGTGACCGTCGGGCTGATCTCCAACGCCCAGGGCGGGCGGGGCGAGTTGATCCAGTGGGTGCTGAACTCGCTCGGCATGGAGTTCGACGCCGGCGCCGGTTACGTGCCGCTGTTCCAGAAGCTCCAGGACTACCTGATCGACGAATATGCCGCCGGCAACCGCGTCGTGCTGATCTTCGACGAGGCGCAGAACCTGTCGCGCGAGAGCCTTGAAGAGCTGCGGATGCTGACCAATATCAATTCGGGCAAGGACGAAGTGATCCAGCTCGTGCTGGTCGGCCAGCCGGAGTTGCGCGACATGGTTCTCAACCCGGCGCTGCGCCAGCTCGCGCAGCGCATCGCGGCGAGCTTCCATCTCCTGCCGCTCGACGAACAGGCGGTGATCGACCTGATCGCGCACCGCCTCAAGGCCGCGGGCGGCACCGGCGCCGAGGTGACGCTGGCCGCGGCGCGGATGATCTACCGCGTGACCCATGGGGTGCCGCGCCTGATCAACCAGCTCTGCGACATGGCACTGCTTTACGGCTGGACCATGGACAACCATCATGTCGACGAACATGTCGTGCAGTCCGTGCTCGATGATGGGGTATTCTTTGCGGCGCAGATCGCGGCCGAGGAAGAGAAGCGCAAATGAAGTTGGACCTGTCATTCTATTTCGCGGTCTTCCTGCGGCGGCTGCATTACTTCATCTTCATCTTCGCGCTGGTCTCGGCCGGTTCCATCGCCGCGGCCTTCCTCTTGCCGGCGGTCTATACCTCAAGCTCGATCCTGCTGGTCGAATCGTCCCAGATCCCGGGCCCGCTGGCGGCGCCGACGGTGCAGGCGCAGGCCCTGGAAAAGCTCCAGACCCTCGAAAAGTGGCTGATGACCCGCACCAACCTCCTGGAGATCGCCCAGCGGCACAGCGTCTTCAAGGCGATGCCCGAGATGTCGCCCGACGAGATCGCCCAGGGGATGCGCACCAATACGCAGATCAACAAGAGCGCTGGTCGCGGCCAGGCGACGTTCATGACGATCACGTTCGAGGCCGAAACCGCGGCGGCGGCGGCGGCGGTCGTGAACGACTACGTGACCATGATCCTGCAGGCCGATCTCGAGATGCGCACCGGCAACGCCGAGGGCACGGTGGAATTCTTCCGGCAACAGGTGGCGCGGTTGTCGGGCGAGCTCGACCTGATGAGCGCGAGGATCCTCGAATTCCAGGAAAGGAACGCCGACGCGCTGCCCAATTCGCTGACCTACCGGCTGAACCAGCAGCAGTTGCTGCAAAACCGGCTGGTGACGGTCGAGCGCGACATCACCACGCTGAAGGACCAGAAGGCGCGGATGATCGCGATCTTCGAATCGACCGGGCAGATCACCGGCGCCACGGCGGCCCAGACCCCGGAGGCCCGGCAGCTCGACCAGCTGCGCCAGCAGCTGAACGGCATGCTCGCCATCTTCACGCCGACCAATCCCAAGGTACGGGTCCTGGAGGCGAAGATCGCCCAGCTCGAGCAGGTCGTGAAGGCGCAGCTGCCGACCGATGCGACCGGCAATCCGGTCGCGACCATGCTCGACGTGCAGCTGGCCGATCTCGACACCCGCATCGCGCTTCTGGAGGAGGAGCGCGTGAAGCTCATCGACGATCTCGCGGTGCTCAAGGACTCGATCGACCGGACGCCGGCCAACCAGGTCGCGCTGGCTGCGCTGCAGCGCGATTTCAACAATGTCCAGCAGCAATACAATATCGCGGTCGACAAGCTGGCCAAGGCGTCGGCCGGCGAGGAGATGGAGGTCCGCTCGAAGGGCGAGCGGATCACCGTCGTCGAGCCGGCGACGGAGCCCTTCAGCCCGTCGCGTCCGGACCGGCTGTTCATCGCCGGCACCGGCACCGCCACGGGCGCGCTCCTCGGCATCGCGGTGATCGCGCTTCTGGAGCTGCTCAACCGGGCCGTGCGGCGGCCGACGGATCTGATCAATGCCTTCGGCATCATGCCGATCGCGACGATCCCCTACATGCGGACGCCGACCGAGACGATGATGCGGCGCACGGCCTTCGCGGCCATGCTCCTGGTCGCGGTGCTCGGCATTCCGGCGATGATCTACGCGGTCCACGCCTTTTACCAGCCGCTCGACATCATCGTCGGCAAGGTCGCGGCCAAGTTCGGAATCCGATTGTGATGGGCATGTCGTTGCAGAGGTAGGGTGAGCGATGGAAAAACTCGAAGCCGCACTGGCCAAGGCGCGCGAGATGCGCGAGGCGAGCCTCGGCGCACCGGGCGCGGAGCGGCCGAAGGTCGTGGGCAAGAGCAAGCCCTCCGACGGCTGGACGACGGTGCCGGAGATCGCACTTGCCCCTGATCGCCTCCTGCGCAACCGGATCACCGCGCTTCTCGGCGGCAGGAACGCGACGCCCTATGACCTGCTCAGGTCGCGCACCATCCGCATCCTCAAGGAAAAGGGCTGGAGCCGGCTCGCGATCACCTCGCCGGGGGCGGATTGCGGCAAGTCCACGATCGCGCTCAACCTGGCGATCAGCATGTCGCGGCAGAAGGACCTGAAGGTGATGCTGGTCGATCTCGACCTGCGGCGCCCGACATTGCACAAGTTGCTCGGGCAGACCCCGGCGAAATCCTTCCATGAGGTTCTCGACGGAAAGGTCGCCTTCGAGGAGCAGGCCATGCGGATCGGCGAGAACCTCGTCGTCGCCATGAACGGCGGCGCCTGCCGCAATCCGGCCGAACTGCTGCAAAGCGCGCGCGCGCGGGGGTCGCTCGACGAGATCGAGCGGCGGTGGCAGCCGGATGTCATCCTCTTCGACATGTCGCCGATGCTCGCCAGCGACGACAATGTCGGCTTCCTCGGCAATGTCGACTGCGCGCTCCTGATCGCGGCGGCCGAAAGCACCACCCTGTCGAATATCGACATCTGCGAAAAGGAGCTGGCCCAGATCACCAACGTCCTTGGCGTGGTCCTGAACAAGTGCCGCTACGCCGACGAATCGGTCGGCTACAATTACGGGGCCTATGCCTGAGGCGGGACGCCCGTCCCGACGACGAAGGCCGGGCGATCGCCCGGCCTTTCGGTTTTAGGATTGCGCTTGCGCTCAGGCGATCGTGCGGCGCCGCAGCAGAACGAGGGCGCCAAGCCCGCCAAGCAGCAACAGGCCCGCGGCGGGCACCGGAACCGCGGCGAGTTCGACGGCGCCGAGCGGCTGCTCGGTCAGACGCGGACCTTCGGGTCTTTCCAGAACCGGCAGGAGGATGTCGGAACCCGGGACCGCGGATTCGGAACCGCCTTCCCGCGCTTCCCGCCGGACTTCCCGCACGCGTTCCCGGAAGGTCGCGACGACACGGATGGCGTCGGTCCGCTCCCGGCGCTCGAAGCCGCGCCGATCGGCCTCGGCCGCCACGGTCCAGGACACGGTTTCGGCGAAGGCCGCGCCGGAGGTTGCGGCGTCCCCTTCGGTGAAGTCGATGACG
>JBFKMA010000003.1:0-27690 GCA_041630175.1 Albidovulum sp. | reverse complement strand
GGCATCGCCACCTTGTCCGGCCCCTGGTGCTGGTCGGTCAGAACGATATGGCCGGCACCCGAGCGCACCGCGTCCTCGGCTTCCGCGCGGATCCGCTCCAGCCCGAGCCGGAGCGCGTCATGCCCGCCGCCCGCCGGGAAGGTGCAGTCGATATGCGCGACGTTGCCGCCGAACTGGCGCACCATCTCGTCGAACTCGGCATTGGCGATGAACGGGCTTTCCAGCACGAGGATCTCGGTCTGGCTGGAATCCTCGTCGAGCACGTTCTTGAGGTTGCCGAACCGGGTCTTGAGGCTCATCACCCGGCTTTCGCGCAAGCTGTCGATCGGCGGGTTGGTGACCTGGCTGAAGTTCTGCCGGAAGAAGTGGCTGAGCGGCCGGTATTGCCCCGACAGCACCGCCGCCGGCGTGTCGTCGCCCATCGAGGCGACCATTTCCTTGCCGTCCTCGGCCATCGGCGCCAGCACCTGCTCGAGCTCCTCGAGCGAATAGCCCGCCGCGATCTGCCGGCGGCGCAGCTCGGCGCCCTCGAACAGCGCCTTTTCCGGCACGTCGTGCATCATCGCGTTGAGGTCGACGACCTTGGCCAGCCAGTCCGCATAGGGCTGCGCCGAGGCGAGTTTGTCCTTCATCTCGGCATCGTGGTAGAGGCGGCCCTCGGCCATGTCGACCGCGATCATCTGACCCGGCCCGAGCGCGCCCTTCAGCTTCACCCGTGCCTCGTCCACGGGCACCATCCCGGCCTCGGAGCCGGCAATGAGAAGCCCGTCGCCGGTGACGACATAGCGCAAGGGCCTGAGCCCGTTGCGGTCGAGCCCGCCGCAGACCCAGCGGCCATCGGTCATCGCCAGCGCCGCCGGCCCGTCCCAGGGCTCCATCACCGCGTTGCAATAGGCATACATGTCCTGCCAGGCCTTCGGCATCTCGACCGCGGTCTTCGACCAGGCCTCCGGCACCAGCATGGTCTTGGCCATCGGCGCCGAGCGCCCGGCGCGCACCAGCACCTCGAAGACCGCGTCCAGAGCGGCGGAATCCGACGAGCCCTGCGCCACGATCGGCTTGATGTCGCCCGCCTGCTCGCCGAACGTGGCGCTCGCCATGCGGATCTCGTGGCTCTTCATCCAGTTGAGGTTGCCCTTCAGCGTGTTGATCTCGCCGTTATGGGCGAGCATGCGGAACGGCTGCGCCAGCCACCATTGCGGGAAGGTGTTGGTGGAATAGCGCTGGTGGTAGATCGCAAACGCGCTCTCGAAGCGCTCGTCCTTGAGGTCGGGATAGAACTCCGCGACCTGCTCGGCGAGCATCATGCCCTTGTAGATGATCGACCGGCACGACAGCGAGCAGAGATACAGCCCGAAGATCCCGGCATTCGTGGCCGCCTTCTCGATCCGCCGGCGGATGACGTAGAGCTCGCGCTCGAAGGTCTCGACGTCGACGCCCTTGGAGTTCTTGATCAGGATCTGCTCGATCTCGGGCCGCGTCGCGTTGGCCTTCTCGCCGAGCACGTCGGTGTTCACCGGGACGTGGCGCCAGCCGTAGATGTAGTAGCCCATGCGCAGGACTTCGGTCTCGACGATCGTGCGGCAGCTTTCCTGCGCGCCGAAATCGGTGCGCGGCAGGAACACCTGGCCGACCGCGATCAGCGCCTTCATGTCGGGCTCGTGGCCGGTGCGGCGGATCTGGTCGTAGAAGAACTTGACCGGGATCTGCACGTGGATGCCGGCGCCGTCACCGGTCTTGCCGTCGGCATCGACCGCACCGCGGTGCCAGACCGCCTTCAGGGCGTCGATCCCGTGCTCGACCACCTTGCGGCTCGCCGTGCCGTCGATGGAGACCACGAGCCCGACCCCGCAGGAGGCGTGCTCGTCCTCCGCGCGGTAGAGGCTGTTCTCAGCCATCCACTTGCGCTTGGCTTCTTCGGCCTCAACCCAGGTTGCATCGAAATCGGTCATGGCCGGAATCCTCCATCGCTGAGGGGAATGTTCGCCTGCGTCATCGTCATGTCGCAGTCATAGACGGGATCGGCGGCAAGGAAGCCCTTGTCGCCGGGAAAGGCAAAATCGACCGGCGTGTCGGTCAGGCTCTGGCGCGCTCCGAAGGCGTCCTCGAAGTCCTCGCGGTCGGCGAAGAACAGCCGCCAGTCGCGGTGGATCAGCTGCTGGCCGCGCCGCCGCCAGATGACGTCGCCATCCGCGCCGCGCGCGGTCAGGTCGAAGCGCGTCCGTTCGAGCCGCACCCCGTCGATCACCACCGTCTCGCCGGTGAGCTGGTCGTGGCCGGTATAGCGCCGGACCACGCCGGAATCGCTTTCGGTGCGGAAATCGTAGTCGTCCCGGCCCGTGGTGATCAGCGTGGTGAACGAGGCCGGATCGGTCTCGGACATCAGCCGGTCGCTCTCGCCGGTAATCAGGTCGAAGCTCTCCATCCAGCGCGTCTCGGCGTCGATGCGGCTCACGTAGAACGGACCCTCGGCATCGAGGAACGCCGCCCACTGATCGCCGGGCGCGTCCGCAGCGCAGCGGTAGTGCTGCGACACCTGGCAGTCGCGCATCTGCACGGTCACATAGACCTCGCAGCCCTGCGGCGCGGCGAACTTGCCGGCGGCCTGGGCGGCGACGGCCGGCAGGAGCGCCAGCGCGCCAAGACCGATGATCCTTCCCAGATGCGCCACGTTCAGACTTCCCTCATTCTCCAGGTCAGCGCCGCTGACCCTTTAACCTTTCCGCCGCCGCGCCTGTCGGACTTTTGTCGGTACGGAGGCTGTACGCATGCTGTACGCATGGCCGACGCTTGTCAGCCCCCGGCGCCGCGGCGCCGCGGGCCGTGTATTTTTTACTCGGCCGCCACGGCCTGCGCCTCGGACAGGTAGTCGAGCACGCTGTCGGCCGCCTCGCATCCGTCGCGGATCGCCCAGACGACAAGGCTCGCGCCGCGCACGATGTCGCCGACGGCATAGACGCCGGGCAGGCTCGTGGCATGGCTGCGGAAATCCGCCTTCACCGTGCCCCAGCGGGTCACTTCGAGCCCTTCCGTGCCCCAGAGCTGCGGCAGCTCCTCGGGCTCGAAGCCGAGCGCCTTGATCACCAGATCGGCCTCTTCGACATAATCCGCGCCCTCGATCACCTCGGGGCTCTGCCGCCCGGTCGCGTCCGGCGCGCCGAGCCGCATCTGCTGGACCAGCACGCCCTCGACCGCCTCTCCGGCGGTGAAGCCCTTGGGCGCGGTCAGCCAGACGAAATCGACGCCTTCCTCCTCGGCATTGGCGACCTCGCGCTGCGAGCCCGGCATGTTTGCCCGGTCGCGGCGGTAGAGGCATTTCACCGATTGCGCGCCCTGGCGGATCGCGGTGCGCACGCAGTCCATCGCGGTGTCGCCGCCGCCGATCACGACGACGCGCTTGCCCTCGGCGTTGAGCTCGCCGGAGTCGAATTCCGGCACCTCGTCGCCGAAGGACTTGCGGTTCGAGGCGGTCAGGTAATCGATCGCCCGCACGATCCCCTCGGCCGTGGCGTTCGGCGCCGCGAGGTCGCGCGACTTGTAGACCCCGGTGGCGATGATCACCGCGTCATGCTTGCCGCGGATCGCGTCGAAGGCGATGTCCTCGCCGACATTGCAGTTCAGCTCGAACTCGACGCCGCCGTCCTCGAGCTGCTTGATGCGCTGCAGCACCACGTCCTTTTCCAGCTTGAAGCCGGGGATGCCGTAGGTCAGCAGACCCCCGGCGCGGTCGTAGCGGTCATAGACCGTGACCTGTATGCCGGCCCGGCGCAGCACGTCGGCCGCGGCGAGCCCGCCGGGCCCCGCGCCGATGATCGCCACGCTCTCGGTGCGTTCCTGCGCCGGCTTGACCGGCTTCACCCAGCCCATGTCCCAGGCGGTGTCGGTCAGGTACTTCTCGACCGCGCCGATGGTGACGGTGCCGTGGCCCGACTGCTCGATCACGCAATTGCCTTCGCAGAGCCGGTCCTGCGGGCAGATGCGGCCGCAGATCTCGGGGAAGGTGTTGGTGGCCTGGGAAAGCTCGTAGGCTTCCTGGAGCCGGCCCTCGGCGGTCAGCCGCAGCCAGTCGGGGATATTGTTGTGCAAGGGGCAGTGCGTCTGGCAGTAGGGCACGCCGCACTGGCTGCAGCGGCCGGCCTGCTCGGCGGCCTTGGCGGCGGCGAACTCGCGGTAAATCTCGTTGAAATCCTGCGCCCGCACACTGGCGTCACGCTTCTCGGGCATCTCCTTGGAGACGGTCACGAACTGAAGCATGCGGTTCTTGGCCATGGGTGTCACTTTCCGGCAGGAGAACAGGGTTCGCATTGCTACTCCCGCGCCCGCGAGAATAAAAGTCAGAAATGTTGACCTGTTTTGCGGATTTTTCCGCTTTGGCGCTCCTTCGGATGAAGTTTCTCCCGAAAAAAGGTCAGTATAGCATACCTATCTACGCCGCCCCGGTTCCCAGCGCCAGCAAGGTCACGGTTCCGACGATGATTCGCCACCAGCCGAACAGCGCGTAGCCATGCCGGCTGACATAGCCGAGCAGCCAGCGCACGACGAGGATCGCGGCCACGAAGGCGGCGGCGAAGCCGATGGCGATCTCGGTCACCGCGGACAGGTCCAGGACGTCCCGGTTCGACCACAGATCATAGGCGAAGGCTCCGGCCATCGTGGGCATCGACAGGAAGAACGAGAACTCCGCCGCCGCGCGCTTGTCAGCGCCGAGTGCCAGCGCGCCGACGATCGTCGCCCCGGACCGCGAAACGCCGGGGATCATCGCGAGGCACTGGATCACGCCGATGCCGAACGCCATGGCCAGGGGAAACCGCTCGGCGTCGTGGTGGCGCTGGGGCAGGGGCAGCCGGTCGACGATCAGGAGCACCACGCCGCCGACGATCAGCATCGAGGCAATGAGCCGCGGGCTGTAGAACAGCACCTCCTTGATGAAGTCATGCGCGAGAACCCCCACGACCGCCGCCGGCAGGAAGGCCAGAAGCACCGATCCGGCGAAGCGCCGCGCCTGCGGGTCGCTCGGCAGGTCCACCACCGTGCGCCCGATCCGCGCCGCATAGACGCCGATCACGGCCAGCACCGCGCCGAGTTGGATCACCACTTCGAAGGTCTTGCCGGCGCTCTCGAAGCCGATGAAATGCCCGGCCAGGAGGATATGCCCGGTCGAGGAGACGGGAATGAACTCGGTCAGCCCTTCGAGCAGCCCCAGAAAGAGGGCGCTGAGTGTCGTGTCGCTCATGTCGGGGCTTTCTGCTGTGCCGGGGGCGGGAACCGGCTGCGACCCTAGTGAATGCGCCCGGCGCTGGCAAGGCGGCCGGCTCAGCCCGCCCCGGCCGGCCGCGCCGCGGGACCGGCCTCCGGCGCCGGCCCGGCCTCGCGCGGAACGCCGAAATCGGTCAGGTCGAGCCGGTATCCGGTCAGCCGGGCCAGTTCGCGGTTGCTGGCGTCGTAGCGGCCGGCAAAGGTCCGGGCCACGTGGTCCGAAACCGGGCGGTAGCGCCGCAGCAGGGTGGCAAGGGGCGGCTTGCGCATCAGGTAGCCGACGGCGCGATAGAGCCCGTGCGGCGTGGTGCCGAGCCGGACCAGCGGCGCCGGCGTCAGCACGCTGCGCTGCAAGTTGTTGATGCGTCTGAGAAGCGGCACGGCATGTTCGGGATAGCTCGGCGCATAGGCCGAGCGATGCGTGGGCAGCACGGCCTCGAATTCGCCGTTTCCGGCGAACTCCGCCAGCGCCCGCGCCGCGCCGTCCATGTCCCGCGCGAGGCTCTCCTGCGTCATCACATGCACGTTTTCGGCGCCGAACAGCTCCTGGTAGAGGCCGACGAGCCGGTGATACTCGAAATGCTCCGCCCGGAAGCCGTGAAAGCCAAGCCCGGGATCGCCGGCGAAGAAGGTCTCGGGCCGCACCGTGCCGCCGCGCGACAGGTACTGCATGTAGACTGAGGTCAGGATCCGCATCTGCGCACGAATCGAGATCAAGATCCGCGCATCCGGCGCGATCGCCTTCAGCCGGTGGGCATGGACGTCGCTGCCGATGCCGCCGAAGAACGGATGGCCCGACAGGATCTCCGACGAGATCACCGGCACCTTGCCCGACGGCAGTTCACCGAGGCCGCGCCGGATCGCCGCGCGCATGGCTTCGGGGTCGAACAAGAGCCCGTGCGGTGCCACGACATGCTCCCAGACCTCGGGATGGCGGGCGATCTGGAAATAGCCGTGCTCAGGCACGAACAACCGCTGCTGCATCCAGGACGTCGCCGTCTTGTGATAGCCGATATGCAGCAGGAGCCGCGTGCTCATGGAAACGTCCCATTCCGGCGGCACCGCTCCGGCCGCGCCCCCGCAGCTTTCACCTTGCCGCGGGCGGCGTCAAATCAAAGCCGCAACGGAACCGGTCGCGGCGTCAGCCGTTATGGCGCAGGTTGCGCGCGGATTCCTTGATCGCGTCGTATTGCCCCGAGGGCCTGAAGCGCCACAGATAGTCGGGCAGGATCGCGCCCATCGGCGTCGGCTCGATGCCGAGTTCGGCGAGCCCCCTGGCGCCGTCCGACACGACGTTGTCGCGCCTGAGCGACTTCACCTGATCGGCAGTCAGGATCTTGTTGGGAATCAGCCCCCCGGTCAGCAGGGAGCCGAAATCGAGCAGCCCGCCGAGGATCCGCGCCGCCCAGAACGGCATGTTGAGGATCAGCCGGCGCCGGCGGATCACCACCAGCATCCTGCGCATCAGCTCGCGGAAGCTGGCGACGTCCGGCCCGCCGAGCTCATAGGTGCCGCTGGCCTCGCCGAGCACGCCCTTGACCGCGGCCTGCGCCACGTCGTCGACATAGACTGGCTGGAATTTCGTTTCCGCGCCGACGACCGGCAGCACCGGTCCGAGCCGCGACATCGAGGCGAAGCGGTTGAAGAACCCGTCATCGGGCCCGAAGACGATCGACGGCCGCAGGATGAGCGCGTCCGGGAACGCCGCCCTCACCGCCGCCTCGCCGTCGGCCTTGGTGCGGGCATAGTCGCAGTCGCTCAGCGCGTCCGCACCGATGGCCGAGATGTGGACGAGCGTCCCGACGCCGGTCTCGGCGGCGATCCGGGCGATGCGGCCCGCGCCCTCGACCTGCACGGCGTCGAAATTGTTGCGCCCGCGCCGGTCGAAGGTGCCGACGCAGTTGACCACCGCATCGGCACCGGCCATCGCGGAACGCACCGAGTCCTCGTTGCGGATGTTGCACAGGATCGGTTCGACCTGGCCGACGGTGCCGTAGGGCTTGACGAACAGCGCCTCGTTCGGCCGGCGGCAGGCCACGCGCACGCGCCAGCCGGCTTTCGCCATCCGCCGCGCGATGTATCGTCCGACGAATCCCGAACCGCCATAGATCGTGACGAGCTTGGACATGGATACGCCTCCGGCAATCTGTCGTTTCGGCCCCTGCTTAGCGCCTGGAGCGGGGTCGAACAAGGCGCGATTGATCGCAGGCGGAAATCGCGATTCACCCCGTTGACAGTGTACCGCGCCCTCTATACATCGCGCTCCACGACACCGGCCCAGGTGGCGGAATTGGTAGACGCGCACGGTTCAGGTCCGTGTGCCGCAAGGCGTGGAGGTTCGAGTCCTCTCCTGGGCACCATGTCTTCCCGCGCGGCGGGCTCGCTTTCCCAGACAGTTCGACCGTCTTGCCGCCGGCCTTGGCCGGCGGGTCAGACGGTGTGCAGGTAGAGGTCGTAATCGACCTCCGAGATCGTGCGGGCGACGCGCGCATATTCGGCGGCCTTCACCGCGGTGAAGGTGCGGTGCATGTCCTCGCCGAGCGCCTTCTTCAGAAAATCCGACCGCTCGGCCGCCACGATCGCCGCGCGCCATTCGCGCGGGATTGCCGGGCCGTCCGGATCCTCGGCATAGGCGTTGCCGGTGGTCTCGGGGCCGGGGTCGAGCCTGTTGTCGAGCCCGTGGAGAATCCCCGCGAGCACGGTCGTCGCGACGAGATAGGGATTGGCGTCGACTCCCGAGGGCCGGTGCTCGATCCGCCGGGCGCGCAACTCGCCCGCCGGCACCCTGAGCGCGACCGAGCGGTTGTTGACGCCCCAGCTGGTGGAGACCGGCGCGTAGCTCTGGTTGGCGAAGCGGCGCCAGGAATTCAGATGCGGCGCGAAGATCAGCATCGCCTCGCCCATCGTCGCCCTGAGGCCGCCGAGCGCGTGCAGCAGCGTCGGGTTCCACTTGCCGGGCTTCTTCTCGGCAAAGACGTTCTCGCCCTTGTCGTTCATCAGCGAGACGTGGAAATGCATCCCCGACCCGGCGTAATCCTCGATCGGCTTGGCCATGAAACAGGCCACCACGCCATGCGCTCGGGCCTGGGCCCGCACGATCCGCTTCAGCCGCATCAGGTCGTCGGCCGCCTGCATCACGTCCTCGCGGTAATGCAGCGTCAGCTCGTACTGGCCCGGCGCATATTCCGAGATCATCGTCTCCGCCGTGATCCCGGCCTTGCCGGCGGCGGCGTAGATGTCGGAGAACAGCGGCAGCATCCCGTGCAAATGGTCGACGGAATAGACCTCGGTCCGGTGGCTCGCCCGGCCGTCGAGCACGTCGGCGGCGGGGCGGACCCTGCCATCGGGGCCGCGTTCCTTGGCAAGCAGGAAGAACTCGAGCTCGAAGGCGCCCGCCGGCTTCAGCCCGCGCTTCGCGAATTCGTCGACCTGCCGCTGCAGCGCGTGGCGCGGGTCCGAGGTCATCGGCCTGCCGTCGAGCTCGTAGAGCGACATCAGCACCTCGGCCCGGGGCGGCGTGGTGTTGTGCAGGGGCTTCAGCGTGCCGGGGATCGGCCAGGCGCGCAGGTCGCCGTCGCCCTTGTCCCAGATCAGCCCGGTCTCGTGCACGTCCTCGCCGCAGATGTCGAGGCCGAGGATCGAGATCGGCATGTGACGGCCGGACTTGTAGAGGCTGGCAAGCTCGTGGCGGCGGATGATCTTGCCGCGGCCGATGCCGTTCGAATCGTGCAGCACGATGTCGATGGCCTCGATTTCGGGATGCTGGGCGAGGAAATCCTCGGCTTCGGCGAGGGTCGCGCCCGAGGGGCAGGTGTCGGTCATGGTGTCCTCAGGCAAGGAGGGCGGAGCGTGTGGCCGCGCCGGGTCACACGTCCTTATCCTGCAAGTTTGATCAAATTGGAAGGCCGGAAATTCCAGCAATTCGGCGTTGACGCTGGCGCGCTGCGCCCGGTTTGATCAAAACCGATGTTCAAACCGCGGCGACCAGGACCAGCCAGCCCGCGCATTCGGCCAACTGCTGCATCGCGCCCATCACGTCGCCGGTCTGGCCGCCGATCTGGCGCATCGCGAGCCGTGCGAGGAGCGCCGCCGCGAGCGCCACCGCGGCAGCCACGAGAATCGCCGCGGCGAAGCCGAGGGGCAAGAGGCAGAGGAACCCGATCGCCGCCGCGATCACGGCCGGCATGGGATCGCTGCCCGAGGCGGAGCGGCCGAGCCCGTCCGCCCGCGCCGCCGGCATCCTGGCGAGCGCCGCCGGCAGCACCGCGCGGCTGGCCGCCGCCAGCCCGATCAGCGCCGCCGTGGCGGATCCGGCCTCGGCCAGCGTCGCGATGCCGAGGCCCCGGAAGCCGAGGGCGAGGATTAGCGCGATCACCCCGTAGGAGCCGATCCGGCTGTCACGCATGATCTCGAGCTTGCGCGCCCGGTCCGCCCCGCCGCCGAACCCGTCGGCAAGGTCCGCGAGCCCGTCCTCGTGCATCGCCCCGGTCGCCAGCGCCGCGGCGGCGAGCGCCAGCACCGCCGCCATCATCGGCGGCAGGCCGAGCCAGAGGCCGACGCCCGCCGCCAAGGCCGCGATCGCGCCGACCGCGACGCCGACGAGCGGCCAGGCCCAGGAGGAGGCCGCCATCGACGGCGCCTCGCCGCGGACCCGACCCGCGGGCAGCCGGCTCAGGAGCATGAAGGCCAGCCGGAACTCGTCCGAGCGGGCGGGCCTCATGCCTCCGACACCCCAGCCTCGCCGAAGGTCGCCATGCCGTTGTGGCAGGCCAGTGCTGCGCGCACGATGCCGAGCGCCAAGGCCGCGCCGGAGCCTTCGCCGAGCCGCATGTCGAATTCCAGCACCGGCCGCTTGTTGATCGCGGAGAGAAGCCTGCGGTGGCCGGGTTCGGCCGAGGCATGGCCGACGAGGCAGTGATCGAGAAGCCGCTTGTCGGTGGCATGGAGCACGGCGGCGGCGGCGGTGCAGATGAAACCGTCGAGAATCACCGGAATCCGCGCCGCCCGCGCGGCCAGCACCGCGCCGCAGATCGCCGCCTGTTCGCGCCCGCCAAGGGCGGCGAGAATCGCCGGGGCATTGCCCGCGAGCCCCTCGTGCCGCAGCAGCCCGCGCTCGATCGCATCGACCTTGCGGGCAATCCCGGCCGTGTCGGAGCCGGTCCCGGGCCCGACCCATTCGGCCACCGGCCCGCCGAAACAGGCCGCGGCCAGCGCCGCAGCCACGGTCGAGTTGCCGATCCCCATCTCGCCGAGAATCAGGATGTCGGCGCCCTCGTCGACCGCCGAGGCGCCCTGCCAGAGCGCGTCGAGGCAGTCGGTCTCCTCCATCGCCGGGCCTTCGGTGAAATCCCCCGTCGGCCGGTCGAGATCGAGCGCCACGACCGAAAGATCGGCGCCGTTCGCCGCGCAGAGCTGGTTGATCGCCGCGCCGCCGGATTCGAAATTCGCCACCATCTGCGCGGTGACTTCCTGCGGATAGGGGTTCACGCCTTGAGCGCAGATGCCGTGGTTGCCGGCGAAGACGAGCGCCTGCGCGCGCCAGATCTCGGGCCGCGCCGTGCCGCGCCAGGCGGCCATGAACTCGGCCAGTTCCTCCAGCCGGCCGAGCGATCCCGGCGGCTTCGTCAGCGAGTTCTGGCGCGCCCGCGCCGCCTCGGCGGCGGCGGCGTCCGAGGCGGGCAGCGTCTCGGCCAGCTTGGCGATATCGGCGAGGGCGGCGAGGGGGGGCAGGCTCATGTCATTTCACTTTCAGGGGCAGGCCGCAGACGGCGAGATGGACCTCGTCCACCGCCGCCGCGACCCATTGGTTGAGAAGCCCGGCCGCATCGCGGAACTCGCGGGCAAGCGCATTGTCGGGCACGATTCCTCCGCCCACTTCGTTGGTCACTAACACCACCGGATCGCGCTGCGCCGGCAGCGCCGCGATCAGCGCGCGCGCTTCCGCCTGCCAGTCGCGCCCGGCGAACATCAGGTTGGACAGCCACAGCGTCAGGCAATCGACGAGCCGCGGCCCCTGGCCGTCGGTCGCGGCGAGCGCGCCGACTAGGTCGAGCGGTTCGGCATGGGTCGCCCATTCCGCGCCGCGCCGCGCCTGATGGGCGGCGATGCGCCGTTCCATCTCGGCGTCATGCGCCTCGGCGGTGGCGATATAGACCGCGCGCGGCCCGAGGCCGAGCGTCTTCGTCTCGGCAATGCCGCTTTTGCCCGATCTCGCGCCGCCGGTGATGAGTATCGTCTTGCCCATGGCTCGCTGACAAAGCAGAAACGGGCCGCGCGCGAAAGGGAGAATGCGACGGTGGAATGCGGGGCTGCGACAGAGCTGATGCTGATACGGCATGCGCCCGCCTTGCACGGCGGCCGGCTCTGCGGACGCACCGACGTTCCGGCCGATTGCGGGGATGCCGCGCGCATCGCCGCGGTGCGGGCGGCTCTGGGGGCGGCGGACCGGATTGTGGTCAGCCCGGCCCTGCGCTGCCGCCAGACCGCCGCCGCGCTCTGGCCCGATCTTGCAGCGCCCGAGACCGATGCCGCGCTCTGGGAGCAGGATTTCGGCGACTGGGAGGGGCGAGCCTTCGCCGAGCTGCCCGATCTCGGGGCGCTGCCGCCCGCGGCACTCGCCACGCATCGCCCGCCGGGGGGCGAGAGCTTCGCCGACCTCTACGCCCGAGTCGGCCCGGCGCTCATGCGCGCCGCGACCGGCGGCCGGGTCGCGGTCGTCGCCCATGCCGGCGTGGTGCGCGCGGGCCTCGCGCTCGCCCTCGGCGATGTCGCCGCGGGCCTCGCCTTCGAGGTGGCGCCGCTGTCGGTCACGCGGCTCCGGTCGCTCGCGGGCGGCGGCTGGTTGGTCGCTTCGGTGAACTGGGGACCGGGATGACAGCGGCCACGGTCCGGGTCGCCGGGCATTTCGGAGAGTTGATGCAGGGCCGGATCGGGCCAAGCGGGCCGGTGGCGCTGATCTCGCTCCCGTGCCCGGCGCTCACGGTCTCGGGCCGGGTTCTGCCCGGGCCGGGCCTCGCGATCCACGGCGCGGGCCAGCGGCTCGTGACGCCGGCGCGGGCGCGGCGGCTTCTGGACCGGCTCGGGGTCGGGCTGTCGGGCCGGGTGATCCTCGACGCGGCGATGCCCGCGGGCGGCGGGGCCGGGGCTTCGACTGCGGCGCTGGTGGCGTTGGCGCGGCTCGCCGGGGCGGCGGCGCCGCCGCTTGCGCTGGCGCGCGCCTGCATCGCCGCCGAGGGGGCGAGCGATCCCCTGATGTTCGACGCGCCCGAGCGGATGCTCTGGGCCTCGCGCCGGGGCCTCGTGCTCGAGTTGCTGCCGGCACTGCCGCGCTTCGACATCCTCGGCGGGTTCTTCGGACCGCACCGGCGCACCGAGGCGCGCGACATGGACTTTCCCGACATCGCCGACCTGATCGCGCCGTGGCGCGACGCGGCGGCGGCGGGCGACGCTCCGGCCCTCGCCCGTCTCGCCACCACCTCGGCGCGGCGCACGCTCGCGCTCCGCGGCCCGGCGGCGGATCCGACCGAGGGGCTCGCGGAGGAACTCGGCGCGGTCGGCTTCGCGATCGCCCATACCGGATCGGCGCGGGCGCTCCTGTTCCACCGCGGCGGGATTCCGGGCGGCGCGGCGGCCCGGCTCAGGCGGGCCGGGTTCCGGGGGATCGTCACGTTCACGGTTGGAGGCCAGGGATGAGCGGCGCGGCGATCATGCTGGTGGCGCTGGCGCTCGACGCGGCGCTCGGCTGGCCGAAGCCCCTTTTCGCGGCGATCGGCCATCCCGTGACCTGGATCGGCGCGCTGATCGCGCGGCTCGATACATGGCTCAACCTCGAGGCCAGCGATGCCCGCACCCGCCGGCTCGCCGGATTGGTCGCGGCCCTGGTGGTGATCGGCCTTGTCGCCGAGATTGCCTGGATCGCCGCCGCGCTCCTGCCCTCGGGCTGGTCCGGGATCGCGCTCGGCGGCGTGCTCGCCTGGCCGTTCGTGGCGATGCGGTCGATGCACGACCATGTCGCGGCGGTGGCGCGGCCGCTCGGGCTTGGCGATCTCGCGGGCGCGCGGCACGCGGTGTCGATGATCGTCGGGCGCGACCCGGCGCGGCTCGACGAGGCCGGCGTGACGCGGGCGGCGCTGGAGAGCCTCGCGGAGAACACGTCCGACGGGATCGTGGCGCCGGTCTTCTGGGGGGTGGTCTTCGGCCTGCCGGGCATCGCCGCCTACAAGGCGATCAACACGCTCGATTCGATGATCGGCCACCGCACGCCCCGGCACGAGGCGTTCGGCTGGGCCTCGGCCCGGATCGACGACGTGGCGAACCTGATCCCGGCGCGGCTCACCGGGCTGCTGTTTGCACTGGTCTCCGCGCGGCGGCGCGTGGCGCTTGGCGTGATGTGGCGCGATGCGCGCCACCACCGCTCGCCCAATGCCGGCTGGCCCGAGGCGGCGCTGGCCGGGGCGCTCGGCATCCGGCTTTCCGGGCCCCGCAGCTATGGCGACCGGGTGAGCGAGGAGCCCTGGGTGAACGAAGGCGCGCCGGACCCGGTGGCCGGCGACCTCGACCGCGGCCTCGCCTCGTTCCGGCGCGTGATACTTGCGCTGGCGGTTCTTGTCGCGCTATGCGCGGCGATCTGAGGCGGAGGGACGATGCGCGATCACGGCGGCAATCTCGACTGGGCCATCGCCCGGCATGGCGGCGCGCCGGCCGAGTGGATCGACCTTTCGACCGGCATCAACCGGGTGCCCTATCCGCTGCCGCCGCTTTCCGCCGAGGCCTGGACGGCGCTGCCCACCCGCGCGGCCCTGGCCGCCTTGCGCGATGAAGCGGCGCGGGCCTACCGCACCGGGGCCGCGATCCTGCCGGTCGCAGGCGCGCAGGCGGCGATCCAGATGGTCCCGCGCCTCTCGGCGCCGGGCCGCGCGCGGGTGCTGACGCCGACCTACAACGAACACGCCGCGGCCTTGCGCGCCGCCGGCTGGCAGGTGGCCGAGGTCGGCGACCTCGCGGCGCTCGAAGGCGCCGACCTCGCCATCGTGGTCAATCCCAACAATCCCGACGGCCGGCGCTGGTCGCCCGAGACGCTGTTCGACCTGTCGCGCTGCGTCCGCCGGCTGGTCGTCGACGAAAGCTTCGCCGATCCGGACCCGGAGCTGTCGCTCGCCGCGGCGGCGGGGCAGCCGGGGCTCTTCGTGCTGCGGTCGTTCGGCAAGTTCTATGGGCTCGCGGGGCTGCGGCTCGGCTTCGTCCTCGGGGCCGAGGAGGAAATCGCGGCGCTTGCCGAGATGGCCGGCCCCTGGCCGGTCTCGGGCGCGGCGATCGAGGTCGGCCGCGCGGCTTTGGCCGACCGCGGCTGGGCCGAGGCCACGACGGCGCGGCTGCGCGCGGAGGCGGCGCGGCTCGACGCGCTCGCCGCCGGGGCGGGCTGGCAGGGCCTCGGCGGCACCGCGCTCTTCCGGCTCTACGAGACCGGCAATGCCGCGGCGGCGCAGGAGCGACTGGCGCGGGCGCGGATCTGGAGCCGGATCTTTCCCTATGCGGCGGGCTGGCTGAGGCTCGGCCTGCCGGGCGGCGAGGCGGAATGGGCGCGGCTGGCGGAGGCGCTGGGGTGACTGGAGGCAGGATGGAGTTCACCGCCGAGGAGGCCGAGACGCTGGCGCGCATCCTGACATGGCGCCGCGATGTCCGGCATTTTCGGACCGCGCCGGTGCCCGAGGAGGTGCTCGGACGGCTGCGGCTGGCGATGGCCTGCGCGCCCTCGGTCGGCAATGCGCGGCCGTGGCGGGTGCTGCGGGTCAGGGACGCGGCGCTGCGCGCGTCCGTCCGGGCCGAGTTCGAACGCTGCAACGCCGAGGCGGCGGACGGCTATGCCGACGCCGCGCGGGACGCGTATCTCAAGCTGAAGCTCGCCGGGCTCGACGCCGCGCCGGAGCATCTGGCGGTCTTCACCGTGAGCGATCCGGAGGCGGGCCGCAGGCTCGGCCGCCGCACCATGCCCGAGACGCTGCAGCAGTCCACCGCCATGGCGGTCCATACCCTCTGGCTCGCCGCGCGGGCGGAGAATCTCGGGCTCGGCATGGTCTCGATTCTCGAACCGGCGGTGATCGAGCGACTGTTCGACGTGCCGCAGGACTGGGAGTTCAGCGCCTATCTGTGCCTCGGCTGGCCCGAATTCGACGACGACACGCCGCTTCTTCACCGCGTCGGCTGGCAGCAGAACCAGCCGACGGAATGGGTGGAGAGGTAGCCGGGGGCGCTGCCCCCGTCGCCGCCGAGGCGGCGACTCCCCCGAGGTAATTTCCAACAGAAGACGTCAGCGGGCGAGCGCCAGGAGCCCGTCGATGTCGAGATGCGTCTCCATGTGGGAAGCGAGCGCGTCGAGCGTCGTCTCGACGCTCGCGCCGTAGGAGCCGCTCGACGGCGCGCCGAGCCGGGCGAGGAAGGCGGCGCGGAAGGCATCGCCGGTGAACATGCCGTGCAGGTAGCTGCCGGTGATCCGTCCGTCGGGCGAGGCGGCGCCCTCCGGCGCGCCGT
The DNA here is from genome assembly GCA_041630175.1 of Albidovulum sp. Classification (GTDB taxonomy): domain Bacteria; phylum Pseudomonadota; class Alphaproteobacteria; order Rhodobacterales; family Rhodobacteraceae; genus Albidovulum. The sequence continues at coordinate 11,907 of JBFKMA010000003.1, read as the reverse complement.
CGACGAAGGCGAAGGGCCGGGCGCGGGCGGGACCTTCGGTGCGGCCGATATGGATCTCGTAGCCCTCCATCGGCGCGCCGGTCGCGGCATGGGTGGCGGCGGTGCGGGTGAGGCGCTTGTCTTGCGTCATCACCGTGGCGACGTCGAGCAGGCCGAGCCCGGGCGTTTCGCCCGGCGCGCCTTCGATCCCGTCCGGGTCGGCGATGCCGGTGCCGAGCATCTGGTAGCCGCCGCAGATGCCGAGCACATGGCCGCCGCGCCGGACATGGGCGGCGAGGTCGATATCCCAGCCCTGCTCGCGCAGATAGGCGAGGTCGCCGCGTGTGGATTTCGAGCCGGGGATGATGACGAGGGCGGCGTCGCCGGGGATCGCCTCACCGGCGCGGACCATGGTGAGGCTGACCCAGGATTCGAGCTTCAGGGGATCGAGGTCGTCGAAATTGGCGATCCGCGACAAGGCGAGGCAGGCGATCTTCAACGGCCCGCCACCCGCCCCGCCGCCAAGGTCGAGCGCGTCTTCGGCCGGCAGTTTCGCTGCGTCCCGGAAATAGGGCAGCACGCCGAAGCCGCGCCAGCCGGTGCGCGCCTCGATCAGCCGGTAGCCGTCGTCGAAGAGCGTGGGATCGCCGCGGAACTTGTTGATCAGGAAGCCCGCGACCGTGCCTGCGTCCTCGGGATCGAGCACCGCCTGCGTGCCGACGATCTGCGCGATCACGCCGCCCCGGTCGATGTCGCCGGCCAGCACCACCGGCACGCCGGCGGCGCGGGCGAAGCCCATATTGGCGATGTCGCCGGCGCGCAGGTTGACCTCGGCCGGACTGCCGGCGCCCTCGACGATCACGAGGTCATGCGCCGCCTTCAGCCGTTCGAAACTCTCCAGCACCGAGGCCAGAAGCTGCGGCTTCAGCGCCGCATAATCCCGCGCCCTGACCGTCGCGAGGCGCCTGCCCTGCACCACGACCTGCGCGCCGGTATCGGTCTCGGGCTTCAGGAGCACCGGGTTCATGTCGGTATGCGGCTCAAGGCCCGAGGCCAGCGCCTGCAGCGCCTGCGCCCGGCCGATCTCGCCGCCATCCACCGTCACCGCGGCGTTGTTCGACATGTTCTGCGGCTTGAACGGCGCGACCTTCAGCCCGCGCCGCCGCGCCGCGCGGGCGAGTCCGGCCACCAAAAGCGACTTGCCGACATTGGAGCCGCAGCCCTGGATCATCAGCGCTCGCACGACTTGCCCTTCATCTTGCCACAAATATCCCGGGGGTCCGGGGGCAGCGCCCCCGGCCGCCGCCTCAGAACTCCACGCCCTTCTGGCCCTTGATCCCCGACCGGAACGGATGCTTGACCAGCGTCATCTCGGTCACGAGATCGGCGATCTCGATCAACTCCTCCTTGGCGTTGCGCCCGGTCAGCACCACATGGGTCATCGCCGGTTTCTCGGTCTTGAGGAACGCCACCACCTCGGCGATGTCGAGATAGTCGTAGCGCAAGGCGATGTTGATCTCGTCGAGAAGCACCATCCGGTTCGTCTCGTCGCGGATCAGTTCCTTGGCCTTCTCCCAGCCGGCGCGGGCGGCGGCGATGTCGCGCTCCTTGTCCTGGGTCTCCCAGGTGAAGCCCTCGCCCATCGCGTGGAACTGGCAGAGGTCGCCGAAATGCGCCTCGATCAGCGTGCGCTCGCCGGTGGACCAGGCGCCCTTGATGAACTGCACCACCGCCGAGGGCATCCCGTGCGCGATGCAGCGCAGGATCATGCCGAAGCCCGCGGAGCTCTTGCCCTTGCCGGCGCCGGTATGGACGATGATCAGGCCCTTCTCGCCCTCCTTCGTCGCCATGATCTTGTCGCGCGCGGCCTTCTTCTTGGCCATCTTCTGGGCGTGGCGGGCGGCATCCTGCGCGGGATCGGTCGCTTTCGGGTCTGTCATGGTCCCTTCCGTTGCTTGACAAGGGGGCACCTCATGCCTCAGGTGAGGCGGCGCTGGTTCCTGTCTTATAGGCAGGCGAAGAGGGAATGCGACAGGGGGAATGCGACCGGTATCGGTGCGATCCCGAAGCGCAGCCGCCCCCGCGACCGTGACCGGAGAGGCTCCCCGCGGCCACTGGCATGATGCCGGGAAGGGGGAGGGGCCGCCGGGGTCTCCGACGACGGGGCCCCGACATCCGCAAGCCGGGAGACCTGCCAGCGAGGATTTGTGACGGCGGACGGGGGTTCCGCGACCGGCTTATGGTGCGCCGAGGCGCCCGGATGCAGGCCTTACCCCGTTCCGCCGCAAGGAAAGGACCGGGACGAGTGACCGTGACACTCCATGTCTGCACGACCTGCCGGATGGGTCAGCCCGCGGCAGAAGAGGACGCCCCGCGCGCCGGCGCCCGGCTCCTGGCCGCGCTCGAAGCCGCCGGCGCGCCCGAGGGCGTGCGAATCGTTCCGGTCGAATGCCTGTCGGCCTGCGACCACGGCTGCAACATCGCGCTCTCCGGTCCCGGCCGCTGGTCCTACGTCTATCGCGGCCTGAACCCCGAGATGCATGTCGCCGACATCCTCGCCGGTGCCGCCGCCTATGCCGCGACCGAGGACGGCATCGTGCCCTGGCGCGAGCGCCCGGTGATCTTCCGCAAGCAGTCGCTTGCCCGCATTCCCCCGATGGAGAGCTGAATGTCCGAACTCAACAAGATTCCCGTCACCGTCATCACCGGCTTCCTCGGTGCGGGCAAGACCACGCTCATTCGCCACCTGATGCAGAACCCGCAAGGCAGGCGGCTCGCGGTGCTGGTCAACGAGTTCGGCAGCGTCGGCGTCGACGGCGACATCCTCAAGTCCTGCGCCGACGAGAACTGCCCGGCCGAGAACATCGTCGAGCTGGCCAATGGCTGCATCTGCTGCACCGTGGCCGACGACTTCATCCCGACGATCGAGGCGCTGATGGCGCTGCCGCAAAGGCCCGATCACATCCTGATCGAGACCTCGGGCCTCGCGCTGCCGAAGCCGCTTCTGAAGGCCTTCGACTGGCCGGCGATCCGCTCGCGCATCACCGTGGACGGCGTGATCGCGCTCGCCGATGCCGAGGCCGTCGCTGCCGGGCGCTTCGCGCCCGATGTCGATGCGGTTCAGGCGCAGCGCGAGGCGGATGACAGCATCGACCACGAAACCCCGCTCTCGGAGGTCTTCGAGGACCAGATCGCCTGCGCCGACATCGTGCTCCTGTCGAAGGCCGATCTCGCCGGCGAGGCCGGTCTGGCTGCCGCGAAGGCGGTGATCGAGGCCGAGGCGCCGCGCCCGTTGCCGATTCTCGCGATGGCCGAGGGGATCATCGACCCGAAGGTCATCCTCGGGCTGAACGCCGCCGCCGAGGACGATCTCGACGCACGACCCTCGCATCACGACGGCCATGACGATCACGAGCACGACGATTTCGAGACCGTGGTGATCGAGCTGCCCGAAGTGGCCGACGCGGAGGCGCTGAAGGCGGCGATCGCGCGGCTCGCGCGAGAACAGAACATCCTGCGCGTGAAGGGCTATGTCGCGGTCGCGGGCAGGCCGATGCGGATGCTGGTGCAAGCCGTGGGGACACGCATCCGCGCGCAATACGACCGGCCCTGGGGCGATCAGCCCCGCGCCTCGCGGCTCGTGGTGATCGCCGAGCATGACGATGTCGACCTCACCGCGATCCGTTCGGTCCTGATGCCGGAAACCGTGGGGGCCTGACACCGAGATGCACGTCGTCTTCCGCGAAAGTCACGGGCTCGAGGAAACCGACACGCCCACCGATCTCGGCCAGGACCCGGCCGAGCTCGTGGTGCTGTCGTTCTCCGACAGTGATCTCGGCGCTTTCGCGGCGGGCTGGCACCGGGCGGCGGGCGGCCTGCCGCCGCTGCGCCTCGCCAATCTCGTGGCGCTCAGGCACCCCCTGTCGGTCGACACCTATGCCGAACGCACGCTCTCGGGCGCCAGGGGCATCCTCATCCGCCTCATCGGCGGCGAGAGCTACTGGCCCTACGGGCTGGCGCAGGTGCAGGACCTCGCCCGGCGGCAGGGCATCGCGCTCGCCGTGCTGCCCGCCGACGGGCGCGAGGATGCGCGGCTCGACGAGCTCTCGACCCTGCCGAAATCGACCCTGCGGCGGCTGCAGGCGCTTTGCGACGCGGGCGGCGCGGTGGCCGCGCAGGCGGCGCTGCAGCAACTGGCGCTGGCCGCCGGGCTCTATGCCGGGCCGGTGGCGGGCGACAAGACCGTGCCGCAATTCGGCTGGTACGCGCCCGGCAGGGGCGTCGTGCCGGCGCCCGAGACGTCGGACCGTCCGTCGGCGGTTGTTACCTTCTACCGCTCCTACCTGACCTCGGCCGACACCGATCCGGTCGACGCGCTGATCGCGGCGCTCGAGGCGCGCGGCTTCGCCGCCATCGGCGCCTATGCGGCATCGCTGAAGGACCCCGCCGCCGCGGCCTGGCTCGGCGCCGAACTGCAAAGGCTCGGCCCCGCCGCCATCGTCAACGCCACCGCGTTTTCGGCGAAGGGCGCGGACGGCGCCGCGTCGCCGCTCGATGCCGCGGGTTGCCCGGTTTTCCAGGTGGCGCTCTCGACGGCGCGGAAGAAGGACTGGGCGACGTCCGAGCGCGGCCTGTCGCCGGCCGATCTCGCCATGCATGTCGTGCTGCCCGAGGTCGACGGCCGCATCTTCACCGGCGTGGCGAGCTTCAAGCAGCCGTCGAAGAAAGACCCCGACCTGCAGTTCTCGCGCTTCGCCCACCGCGCCGATCCGGGCCGCGTCGCGGCCATCGCCGACCGCGTCGCCGGCTGGCACCGGCTGGCGGCGACCGGGGCGGGGGCGCGCAATCTGGCGCTCGTCTTGTCCACCTATCCCGGCAAGGCGCATCAGCTCGCCCATGCCGTCGGCCTCGACGCGCTCGCCTCGGCCGAGGCGATCCTCGCCGCGCTGGCCGAGGACGGCCACGCGGTCGAAACCGGCGCGGCTTTGGGCCAGGCGCTGAGCGTCGCGGTGCTGGACTGGCCCGTTTCCGCCTATGAGGACGCCGTTTCGACCCTGCCCGAGCCGCTCCGCGACGCGCTTATCGCCGCCTGGGGCGAGCCCGCAAGCGACCCTGCCGTCCAGGACGGCCAGTTCCGCTTCCACGCGATCCGCCGCGGCCAGGCCATCGTCGCGCTGCAACCCGAGCGCGGCGAGGTCACGAGCCGCGGCGACGACTACCACGACCTGAGCCGCACCCCGCGCCATGCCTATGTCGCCTTCTATCTGTGGCTACGCTCGCAGGGGCTCCACGCGCTCGTCCATATCGGCGCGCATGGCACGCTGGAATGGCTGCCGGGCAAGTCGGTGGCGCTTTCCGCCGAGTGCTGGCCCGAGGCGCTGACCGGCGCCCTGCCGGTGATCTACCCCTTCATCGTCAACGATCCCGGCGAGGCCGCGCAGGCCAAGCGCCGCATCGGCGCCGTCACCATCGGCCACCTGCCGCCGCCCCTCGTGGACAGCGCGGTGCCCGAGGATCTGGGCCACCTCGAACGGCTCCTCGACGAATATTCCACCGCCGACGGGCTCGACCCCGCCCGCCGCGACCGGCTGATCGCGGCGATCCGCGACGAGGCGCGCGGCCGCGGCGTCGAGGAGGATCTCGGCATCCCCGAGGACGCCTCGCCCGCCGAGGCGATCACCCGGATCGACCGCTTCGTCTGCGACATCAAGGAAAACCAGTACGGCGAGGGGCTGCATGTCTTCGGCAGCGGCCAGTGCGGGGCCGAGGAGCGCGCCGGCCTCATCGCCGCGCTGAATGGCGCCCGCGTCGATGGCGGGCCGTCCGGTTCTCCGTACCGGGGTCGCTCGGACGTGCTGCCCACGGGCCGCAACCTCTTCACCACCGATCCCCGTGCCGTGCCCTCGCGCGCCGCCCATGCGCAGGGCGTGAAGCTCGCCGAGGAGCTTTTGCGCCGCCACCTTCAGGACCACGGCGACTGGCCGAAATCGCTGGTCGTGGACCTCTGGGGCTCGGCGACGATGCGCACCGCGGGCGAGGAATTCGCGATGGCGCTGCACCTCGCGGGGCTCAGCCCGAAATGGGACGAGGGGTCCGAGCGCGTCTCGGGCTTCGAGGTGATCCCTCTGGCCCTCCTGCGCCGCCCCCGGATCGACGTCACCTTGCGGGTCTCGGGCCTCTTTCGCGATGTCTTCCCCGGCCTCGCCCAGCTTTTCGAGGCCGCCGCGAGCGCCCTTGCCGAACGCGAGGAGGCCGCCGAGGACAACCCCTATCTCCGCCCGACCCCCCGCGTCTTCGGGCCGAAGCCGGGGCTTTACGGGCTCGCGATGGGCGAGGCGCTCGAGGACTATGGCCCGGACGGCCAGCTCGCCGCCGGCGAGGCGTGGCTGTCGGGCTCCGAATGGGCGATCGACGCCTCCGGCGCCGCCCATCCCGCCCGCGCGGCTTTGGAAGAACAGGTCAAGGGCGCCGACGGCTTCGTCCATGTCCAGGACCTGGCCGAGACCGACCTGCTCCTGGCCTCCGACTACGCCGCGCATGAGGGCGGCTTCGCCGCCGCCGTGGCGCGGCTCGGCGGTCAGGCGCCGGCGCTCTACCACATCGACGCGACGCGCGCCGATGCGCCCCGCGCCCGGACGCTCTCCGAGGAGATCGGCCGCGTGGTCCGCGCCCGCGCGGCCAATCCGATGTGGGCCGACGGCATGATGAACCACGGCTTCCGCGGCGCCGCCGAGATCGCCGCGACGCTCGACCACATGGCCGCCTTCGCGCATCTGGCGCGCGCGGTGCCGGCGCATCTCTTCGACCTCTACCACGACGCGACCCTCGGTCGCGCCGAGGTCGTGGACTTCATGGAGCGTGAGAACCCCGGCGCGCTCGCCGCGATGCGCGACCGCTTCGCGGCCCTGCGCGACGCGGGCCTCTGGATCACGCGCCGCAACTCGATCGCAATGGAGGCGGAGCGATGAGCATCCCCGTGGTCAAGGGCTGGTGCCCCGGCGCGCTCAGGCCGATGATGTCGGGCGACGGGCTCGTGGTGCGGGTGCGGCCCCGCGGCGGCCGGCTGAGCCCGGTGCAGGCGAAGGGCATCGCCGCGCTTGCGGCGCGCTACGGCAACGGGCTCATCGACCTTTCGGCGCGCGCCAATGTCCAGCTCCGCGGTGTCGCCGAGGCGGAACACGGGCGGCTCATCGAGGGGCTGTCGGCGCTCGGCCTGATCGACGAGTCGACCGAGGCCGAAAGCCGGCGCAATATCGTCGTCACACCCTACTGGCAGGACGGCGACGGCGTGCAGGAGGTGGTCCGGACGCTGACCGGGGCGCTCGGCGAGCCCGACGCGCCGCAGACGCCGGGCAAGTTCGGCTATGCCGTCGATTGCGGCGCCGAGCCGGTCCTGTCGGAAGTCTCCGCCGATATCCGCATCGAGCGCGGCCTTGGCGGCAACCTCCTCGTCCGCGCCGACGGTGCCGGGACCGGAGCCGAGGCGACGGCGGAGACCGCCGCCGAGATGGCGGTGCGGCTCGCCCGCTGGTTCCTCAAGACCGGCGGCGCACCCGAGGGACGCGGCCGCATGGCCGCGCATCTGGCGCGCGGCGCGCGGCTGCCCGAGGCCTTCACCGAGATCCCGGCGCTTCCCCGCGCCGCCTGCGTCGCGCCTCGGCCGGGGCCGCGTGCGGGGGGCTTCCTCGTCGCCTTCGAGTTCGGCCAGATGACGGCCGAGACCCTGTCGCTGCTGGCCGAGGCCGGCGCGCTCCGGGTCACGCCCTGGCGGATGTTCCTGATCGAGGGCGCGACCGCCGCGCCCGGCATTGCGGGGCTGATCACCGATCCCGCCGATCCCTTGTTGCGCGTCACCGCCTGCACCGGCGCGTCGGGCTGTCCGCAGGGGCTGATCGCCACCCGACCGCTGGCACGGGCGCTCAGCGCCGCGCTGCCCTCCGGCGCGCGGCTGCATGTCTCGGGCTGCGCCAAGGGCTGCGCCCATCCCGCCCCGGCGCCGATGGTGCTCGTCGGCCGCGCCGGCGGCACGGTCGACCTGATCCGCGCCGGCACCGCCGCCGACCGGCCCTCGCGCACCGGGCTTTCGCCCGAAGACCTCATCGCCAATCCCGCCCTTCTCACCGAGAACGAAGATGCCCCATAGCTACCAGACCGACGGCGCCGCGATCTACCTCGAGAGCTTCGCCACGATTCGCGCCGAGGCGGACCTCGCCCGCTTCACGCCCGAGGAGGAGGTCGTCGTCGTCCGCATGATCCATGCCGCCGGGATGGTCGGGCTCGAAGAGCATGTGCGCTTCTCGCCCGGCATGGCGATCGCCGCCCGGGCTGCGCTGGAGGCCGGCGCGCCGATCCTCTGCGACGCGCGGATGGTGAGCGAGGGCATCACCCGGCCGCGGCTTCCGGCGATGAACGAGGTGATTTGCACCCTTCAGGACCCGCGCGTGCCGGAAATGGCGCGCGAGATGGGCAACACCCGCTCCGCCGCCGCGCTGGAACTGTGGCGGCCGCATCTCGAGGGTGCCGTGGTCGCCATCGGCAATGCGCCGACGGCGCTTTTCCACCTTCTCAACATGCTCGAAGACCCGGCCTGCCCGCGCCCGGCGGCGATCATCGGCTGCCCGGTGGGCTTCGTCGGCGCCGCGGAATCCAAGGACGCGCTGATGCAGGACCTGCCGGCGCCCTCGGTGATCGTGAAGGGCCGCCTCGGCGGCTCGGCGATCACCGTCGCCGCGGTCAACGCGCTCGCCAGCCGGAAGGAATGACGATGGGCCCCGAAACCGGAAAGGTCATCTGCGTCGGTCTCGGTCCCGGCGATCCCGACCTGATGAGCGTCAAGGCCGACCGGCTGGTGCGCTCCTCGACCCATATCGCCTATTTCCGCAAGGCGGGCTACGAGGGCCAGGCAAGGCGCATCGTCGAAGGCATGATCCGTCCCGATGCCACAGAGTACCCGATGGAATACCCGGTCACGACCGAGATCCATTTCTCCGATCCCGAATACAACCGGGTGATGGCCGCGTTCTACGAGGATTGGGCCGAGAGGCTGGCCAAACTGGCGGAAACCGAAACCGTTCTCGTGCTCTGCGAGGGCGATCCGTTCTTCTACGGCAGCTTCATGCATCTCTACACGCGGCTCCGCGACCGCCGCGCGGTCGAGGTCATCCCCGGTATCACCGGCATGTCCGGCTGCTGGACCGCGACGGGCGAGCCGATCACCTGGGGCGACGACGTCCTGACCGTGGTGACCGCGACGATGGCCGAGGAGGAACTGACCCGCCGCATCCGCGACACCGATGCGCTCGTGGTGATGAAGATCGGCCGCAACCTCGAAAAGCTCAAACGCTGCCTGACGGCGGCGGGGCGGCTCGACACCGCCTGGCTGGTGGAGCGCGGCACGATGACCGACCAGCGCGTGCACCGAATCAGCGAGGCGCCCGCCAAGGTGCCCTATTTCTCCATCGCCGTGGTGCACGGACAGGGGCGGCGGCCATGAGCGGCTGGATCGCGGTCGCCGGCCTCGGGCCGGGGGACGAGCGGCTGGTGACCGACGAGGTCCGCGCCGTGCTCGGCGAGGCGACCGACGTCGTCGGCTACATCCCCTACGTCGCCCGCGTCGCGCCGCGCGAAGGGCTCACGCTGCACCCTTCGGACAACCGGGTGGAGCTCGACCGCGCGAACCACGCGCTCGACATGGCCGCGGATGGCAAGCGGGTGGTCATCGTCTCCTCCGGCGATCCCGGTGTCTTCGCGATGGCCTCGGCTTTGTTCGAGGCTTTGGAGGCGCGGCCCGACCCCGCGGCCTTCGACATCCGCATCCTGCCGGGCATCACCGCGATGCTGGCCGCGGCCTCGCGGCTCGGCGCGCCCTTGGGTCACGATTTCTGTGCGATCAACCTTTCGGACAACCTCAAGCCCTGGGACCTGGTCGAGCACCGCCTCAGGCTCGCCGCGCAGGCCGGCTTCGCCATGGCCTTCTACAACCCGCGCTCGAAATCCCGCCCGCACCAGTTCGCCCGCGCGCTGGAGATCCTGCGCGAGGAAGCCGGGCCGGAGACGCTAATCTCCTTCGCCCGCGCCGTCACCACGCCTGAAGAGGCCCTGAACACCGTGACGCTCGCCGAGGCGACGCCGGAGATGGCCGACATGCGCACCGTGGTGATCGTCGGCAATCCCGACACCCGCCGCGTCGGGCGCTTCGTCTACACGCCGAGGTCGGCGCGGTGAGCGAGAAACGCCATCACCTCCGCCACGGTCTGCGCGGTGCGGCGCGGCGGCAGGGCCGGGCGGTCGATCATGATCACCGGCAGTCGCAGGGCGCGCGCCGCGTCGAGCTTGGCGCGCGCGCCGCTGCCGCCGGAATTCTTGGCCACGATCAGGTTGACGCGGCGCGACTTCAGAAGCTTGCGGTCGCCCTCCTCGGTGAAGGGGCCGCGGGCGATGACGTAGTCGCAATCGGGCAGGGGCAGGGCGCCCTGGGGCGCATCGACGAGCCTCAGGAGGTAGGAATGCCACGGCTTCGCCGCGAAGGCGGCGAGGTTCTGCTTGCCGATGGCAAGGAAGATGCAGGCCGGCTCCTCGGGCAGGGCGTCGACGGCACCGGCGAGGTCGGGCACATGGGTCCAGTCGTCGCCCTCGTCCGCCTGCCACGCCGTGCGCTCGAAGGCGCAGAGCGGGATGCCGGTGGTTTCGCAGGCGGAAATCGCGTTGCGGCTCATCGTCGCCGCGAAAGGGTGCGTCGCGTCGACGACATGGGTTATGCTCTCGGCCTTCAGCCAGTCGGCCAGCCCCTCGGCGCCGCCGAAGCCGCCGATCCGGGTCGGCAGCGGCTGCTCGACGGGGGCATCGGTGCGCCCGGCATAGGAGAACACGGCGTCCACGCCCTGCTCCGCGAAGTGGCGGGCGAGCGTGGAGGCTTCGGTCGTGCCGCCCAGAAGAAGGACGCGCGTCATGTCTGATCCCTGGCTGACGATCATCGGTCTGGGCGAAGATGGTCATGCCGGACTGTCGGACGCAAGCCGGGAACGGCTGGCGGCGGCGGAAATCATCTTCGGCGGGCCGCGGCACCTGGCGCTGGCGGGTGCCGGGCCGCGCGGGCGGGAATGGCCGGTGCCGTTCTCGATCGCCCCGGTTCTCGCCGAACGCGGCCGCAAGGTCGTGGTCCTCGCCTCCGGCGATCCGTTCTGGCACGGCGCGGGCGGCAGCCTCTCGGCGCATCTCCGGCCCGGCGAATGGCTGGCCCATCCCGCGCCCTCGACCTTCTCGCTCGCCGCTTCGCGGCTCGGCTGGCGGCTCGAGGAGACGATCTGCCTCGGCCTCCACGCCGCCCCGTTCGAGCGTCTGGTGCCGCTCCTGTCGCGCGGCACCCGCGCGATCTGCCTCCTGCGCGACGGCGCGGCCGTCCCGGCGCTCGCCGCGTGGCTGAGCGAGCGCGGCTTCGGCCCGTCGCAACTGACGGTCCTCGAAGCCCTCGGCGGCCCGTCCGAACGCATCCGCCACGCGACGGCGGAAGGCTTCGACCTCGATACCATCGCCGCCCCGGTTGCCGTCGCCATCGCGGCCGCCGGCGCCGCCGGCCTGCCGCGCGCCTCGGGCCTGCCGGACGAGCTGTTCGTCTCCGATGGCGTGATGACCAAGCGCCCCATCCGGGCGTTGACGCTTTCGGCGCTCGCGCCCCGGCCGGGCGAGGTGCTGTGGGATCTCGGCGCCGGGTCCGGCTCGATCGCGGTCGAATGGTGCCTCGCCGCGCCGGGCGCCGCGGTCGAGGCCGTCGAGGCGCGGCCCGACCGTGCCCAGAACATCCGCGCCAATGCCGAAGCCTTCGGTGTGGCGCACCGGCTGAGCGTCACCGAGGCCGACTGGCCCGAGGCGCTGGAAAGCTTGCCGAGGCCGGATGCGGTCTTCATCGGCGGCGGCGCGACCGCGGAGGGT
>JBFKMA010000002.1:0-28795 GCA_041630175.1 Albidovulum sp. | reverse complement strand
CATTCCTTGCCCCTGCAGCACCTCGACCTGCCGCAGCTTCAACACGATGTCCTCGGGCTTGTCTCGCTTTCCTGCCATCTCTGGTCCTCCTCGAAGGGATAAATCTATCCCAGTTGGTGGGCCACCACTTAGCGTAATCGCAGGTGGGCCCTCTCGTCGGCAGAGCCGGCATCTCCCACACTGGTCATCCAATTATCGGCGTCGTGCCGACCAGAAGAAGGAGAACCAGCATGCCCTGCTATGCCGCTCTTGATGTTGCCCAAGGGACGACTGCGATCTGCGTTGTCGACGAAGACGGGAGCATCCAGGCCGAGAAGAAGGTGCCGACCTGCCCGAACGCGATCACCGACTTTCTGGCGCGTGGGGCGCCTGGTCTGGTGCGAGTCGGAATGGAAACAGGCCCCTTGGCGGTCTGGCTGTGGAACGAGCTGGCGGAGCGGCAGATGCCCATCATCTGCATGGATGCGCGTCACGCGAACGCCGCCTTGAAGATGCGCCCCGTCAAGACGGACCGGAACGACGCCGCCGGCCTCGCCCAGATCGTGCGCACCGGCTGGTTCAAGCAGGTGCGCATCAAGAGCCGCAGCAACTACCAGATCCGTTCGCTTCTCACGGCTCGCGAGATGCTGGTGCGCATTCGCGTCAAGATCGAGAACGAGCTGCGCGGGCTGTTGCGCACCTTCGGCGTGCTGTTCGGCAGACGCATTGGCAGCTTCACAGAGCGCGCCGGCGAGATCATCGCAGGCGAGCTCGACGCCTCGCCCGAGATGCGTCTGGTTGCCGAGGCGCTGATGAAAGTGCGTGCCGCGATCCTGGATCAGATCAAGGTGCTCGACCGGCGCTTGTCCGCCGTCGCCCGAGCAACGCCGATGGTGCGCCTGTTCATGACCGCGCCCGGCGTGGGCGTGGTCACGGCCTTGTCGGTCGCTTCGGTCTTCGACGATGCATCGCGCTTCAGGCGCTCAGCGAGCGCGGGCGCTTATCTCGGCCTGACACCCCGGCGTTACGAGTCTGGCGAAACCAGTCGCAACGGGCGCATCTCTAAGCAGGGCAACCGGCTGACCAGAAAGCACCTCTACGAGGCGGCCACCACCCTGCTGACGCGCAACCTGCGCTTCTCCACGCTGAAGGCGTGGGGCATGAAGCTGGCCAAATCGAACGGCTTCAAGAAGGCACGCGTAGCCGTTGCCCGCAAGCTGGCCGTCATCCTCCACGCCATGTGGAAGACAAACACCCCGTTCCGCTGGAGCCAGATCGATGCATGACAACCAAGGAGCGTGACTGACCGAGTGACTTCACGGAAGCGTCCTGCCGGGACGCGTGGCGAGGATCAGGCCGGCCCTCTGAAACGCGGCGCCTCAAAAACCGCAGGGAAGATGACCGCGAGGACCACTTCGGCCGAGTATGCCCCGGAGGTGTTTGCCGAACGCGCTGGTCACGTCGCCGGTGGAGGACCTTGCCACGGCCTCGGGGAACAGTAGCACGCCGTGATCCTCGCGCAGGGCGTGTAACCATTCGACGAACCCGAGATCCAGAAGAAGCTGCGGAATCGGGATGACACGCCTGCTGTCTTCTGTCTTTCCTGGTTCGGCAGGGCCGCTCGAAATCGCAAAGCAGTAGTGGCCGTTGCGAAAGAGAATGTCTCGGCGCCTCAGAAACAGGATCTCGGCGATCCGGGATCCGATGGTCAGGACGATCAGGGGCACCCAATAGGTGGCATCTCTGATGATCTTCTTGCCGCGCCGCCAGCGGCGGTGCTCGGAAAAGCAGCCGGTATAGATAGGCGAGGTAAGAAATCCTGCGAGACGCTCGTCGGTCCACGGCATGCGAAGCTTGGGCTTGGTCACACGCACATAGAGTTCGTCGTCTGGAGCCTGGGCCGCGACATGGCGTTGGATCTCCTTGTAGGACAGAACTGCAGGCGGTTCGGCGCCGAGGTCGGCGGCACTCTTGAACAGGCGATTCAGACCATCTCGATCACGTTTGATCGTGGCGAATGACCGTCTTGGAACGAGGCGCTCTCCGAGGAGCGCCCGCTTTTCTGCGACCGAGATATCGTCTCTTTCGCGGAGTTCCTCAGTCACAAGCAGATCATGGGCATCGGCGGCGGAAATCTCAGCGGATTTCGAGAGGTTCTTCTCTACCTTGGTGAACCGGTTCTTGCCATGCTTCTTGCCTTGTTCCCGTGGCAGGCGTGCTTCCCAGGCAAAGAATTCTTTCTGGCGCGCCTGTGTGATTGCGGTGACGGGGATGTCGCCGAAAAATTCCGACAACAGCTTCTTCAGTGCATTGGTGTTTCCCTGCATCGACGGTGTCGGGTAATTCACCTTCACCTGGGCAAAAGCCTGGGACAGCAGGACGGGAGCCTTGATGAAGGCGTCGAAATCCTGCACGCCATGCTCTGCGCACAGAGCGTGCGAGGCATGGCGGACATCGTCTCCTTCGATCACCTCAATTTCCACGTCATTCAGGCGTTTCTTGAGCGAAAGTGCTTGTCGCCCCATGTCGGTCGAAATGGGCTGCGGCAGGGAAATCGCGATCAGCTGGCTCGCCTTTTCGAGAAGCTCCTAGACGCTGTTCCAGTTCTCGCTGCGGGCTGCCCGGCGCAGCATCCTGTTCTCTTCTTCGAGCTTCTCGATACGGTGGTCGATATCCGCATCGGAAGTATCGCCCGGCCGGTTCTGCGCGGCAAGAATGCGCGCCAGTTCCGCGCGCAGCACCTCGGTCAACAGGGCCTTGGTGTCAGCAGCGGTGAGGGTTTCGGTTTTCGTTTTCAGCAAGTCTTTCTCCTTCTGCTCGTAAGCAGTGAGCAGCCTCGCGGCCCGCTTCACGGCTTCGAGCGGAAGGTCGGTACGGAGGGACAGGCACAGAAACGCGTTTGGATGGTGGTTTGAAACCCATGTCGGCAGTCGCTTTCTGAAGTAGAAGATCCGGCCCCGGCGCAGGAGGTAGGGGCCGGTATGATGTCTGGGTTTCCGGCGGCACGAGTCGAGGCCACGGCGGGCATATCGCGCGATGGCCTGTGTTACAGGCTGTGTGACAGTTTTCTCGGACTGTGACACGGAGCGCGATGAGCAACGATCCAAGTCGTTGATGTCATTACGCTGCCTGGAAAAGGTGGCTGGGGCGGTAGGATTCGAACCTACGGTGCGCGGTACCAAAAACCGGTGCCTTACCACTTGGCTACGCCCCAACGGTGCGGGTTCATACCCAAGGCAGATGCAGGCTGCAAGACCAAATTGCGCCTCTCGAGCGTTGTGTGTGGTGACAATCCCGTCTACTTCGCACGGCCATGGAAACCACGGATGTTCTTGTTATCGGGGCCGGTGCGGCCGGTATGATGTGCGCCGTCGAAGCGGGCCGGCGGGAGCGTCGGGTCGTCGTGATCGACCATGCCGCAAGGCCGGGCGAGAAGATCCGAATCTCTGGCGGCGGGCGGTGCAACTTCACCAACCGCGAGGCGCCGGCGGAGCGGTTCCTGTCGAGAAACCCGCACTTCGCGATTTCGGCGCTCAGGCGGTTCACGCCGGACGCCTTCATCGCCCGCGTCAACGCGGCGGGGATCGCCTGGCACGAAAAGGTGCTCGGTCAGCTCTTCTGCGACGGATCGGCGCGGCAGATCATCGACATGCTCACCCGCCAGATGGCCGAGGCCGGGGCCGATCTGCGGCTGGCGACCGCGGTCCGGCAGGTCACGCGGGACGGCGCCTTCCTCGTCGATACCGATCGCGGCGGGATCCGGGCCAAGAGCCTGGTCATCGCGACGGGCGGCAAGTCGATTCCGAAGATGGGCGCGACCGGTTTCGCCTACCGGATCGCAGAGCAGTTCGGGCTGGCGGTGACAGAGACGCGGCCGGCGCTGGTGCCGCTGACCTTCGCCGAGCAGGAGCTTGCCCGGCTGCGTCCCCTGGCCGGCGTGTCGGTCGAAGCGCGCGTCAGCCATGGCAGGATCAGCTTCGATGAGGGGCTTTTGTTCACCCATCGCGGGCTTTCCGGCCCTTCGATCCTCCAGATCAGTTCGTATTGGCGCGAGGGTGGCGACGTCACGGTCGACCTGGCGCGCGGTCGCGACGTCGCGGCCGAGTTGAAGGTGGCGCGGGGCGCCGCGGGCCGCGTCTCGGTGCAGACGGCGCTGGCCCGCCACCTGCCGGACAAGGTGGCGGCGCTGGTGCTGGCCGAGGCGGAACTGTCGGGCCGGCTTGCCGATCAGTCCAACGCCGCGCTCGACCGCCTTGGCGCGGCCGTGCATCGCTGGCAGGTGAAGCCGGTCGGCTCGGAGGGCTACCGGACCGCCGAGGTGACGCTCGGCGGCATCGACACCGACGGGCTCGACGCGCGGACGATGGAGGCGCGGACGGTGCCGGGCCTCCATTTCATCGGTGAGGCGGTGGACGTCACCGGCTGGCTCGGCGGCTACAACTTCCAGTGGGCCTGGTCGTCGGGCTGGGCGGCGGGCCAGGTCGTCTGAGCCGGATCAGACCCGCAGCGGATCGGCCTTGGCGATGCGATCGAGCGCCATCAGTGTGTCGATGAGGCGCGGCATCTCGTCGAGCGGGACCATGTTCGGCCCGTCCGAGGGCGCATTGTCGGGGTCCTCGTGGGTCTCGATGAAGACGCCGGCGATCCCGAGGCTGACGGCGCAGCGCGCCATCGCCGGGGCGAATTCGCGCTGACCGCCCGAGGCGCCGCCGAGCCCGCCGGGCTGCTGCACCGAATGGGTCGCGTCCATGATCACCGGATAGCCGGTCTTCGCCATCGTCGGCAGCGAGCGCATGTCGGCCACCAGCGTGTTGTAGCCGAAGCTCGCCCCGCGTTCGGTCAGAAGGATCTTGCGGTTGCCGGTGCTTTCGACCTTGGCCGCGACATTGGCCATGTCCCAGGGCGCGAGGAACTGGCCCTTCTTGATGTTGACGACGCAGCCGGTCTCTCCGGCGGCGAGAAGAAGGTCGGTCTGGCGGCAGAGGAAGGCCGGGATCTGGATCACGTCGACGACAGCACCGGCGATACGCGCCTGTTCGGCATCGTGGATGTCGGTCAGAACCGGCATTCCGAGCGCCTTGCGCACCCCTTCGAGCACCTTCAGCCCGGCATCGATGCCGATCCCGCGCCGGCCCGAGAGCGAGGTGCGGTTGGCCTTGTCGTAGCTCGCCTTGAAGACGTATTGCGCGCCGGCCGCGGCACAGGCCTCGGCCATCTTTCCGGCGATCATCTGGGCGTGATCGGCGCTTTCGAGCTGGCACGGCCCCGCGATCACGGTCAATGCCCGGTCGTTACCGGCGGTCAGCCCGCCGATCGCCACATCCTTCATCTCGGTCATGTCCGGCTCCTTATGATGTCGCCTGTTCGCGCAGGATCGACGCGGTCAGCGACAGCATCAGGTAAATGCCACCGAAGATCAGAAAGGCCAAGAGCGTGTTTTCGAAAGCGCGCGGATAAGTCGCCTCGTCCGGGGCGACCGGGCTCACGGCCGATTCGAGATAGCGCACCTGGCGGTTCGCCTCGATGCGCGCGGTCTCGAGCTGCTGGAGCGCCGCGCTCAGCATGAGTTGCCGTGTCTCGAGATCGGCCTCGGCGATGCGCAGCTTGCCGGTGATCTGGGCGAGCGACGCCGAGCCTGCGACCCCCTGGGTGAGCTGCGCCCTGAGATCCGCGATGAGTTGCTCGAGGCGCGCGATGTCACCTTCGACGCCCGCGACCCGCGCCGGGTTGGGCCGGGCATTGTCCAGGAGCTGCTGCCGTTCCAGCCGCTTCTTCTGTAACTCGATCTCGAAAGTGCCGACCTGCCCCATGACCGCGCTGCTTTCCGTCAGCGGATCGAGAATCCCGAGCTCCTCTTGCAGGTCCAGCACCCGGCGCTGCGCCTCGGTGACCCTGGCCTCGGCGTCTTCGTAGCTCTGGCGCGCGCCCTGCATCTGGTCCTCGCGCAGCCGCGCGGAGAGTTGGTCCACCTGCTGCTCGGCGTAGCCGATCAGGGCGTCCGAGAATTTTTGGCTGACCATCGGATCGGCCGCGATGACCTCCATCTTGATGATGCCCTCGGTCGGGTCGTAGCCGATCTTCACGTTGCGCTTGTAGATCTTGTAGGCGGCCTCGTTCGTGGCATCGGGTTCGAGCCGCTGGAGCGGGTCGATGAAATCCTGGCTGAAATGCGCCTTGAAGCCGAGATCGCGGTCGAGCCTCAGCATCGCGTCGCGCGATTGCAGATAGCCCTGCACGGCGATCGAATCCTGCGAGGTCGCGAATTGCGTGCCGCGGAACATGGAGCCGAAACCGGCGGCCTGACCCTCGTTCTGCTGGATGATGAACTGGCTGACCGTCGCATAGAGCGGCGTCGCCACGCGGAAGTAGTAGAAGCCCGCCACGAGCGTCGGCAGGAGCACGAAGACCGCGAGCCGCGCGAGAAGCATCATGAAGTTGCGCCGGCGCCGGCGGACGATGTCGCGCTGGATCCGCATGATCTCCTGCGTGCGCTCGGCGTCGCCGAGCGGCTGGCCGGGGAGTTTCGGCGTCACGGGGACGGTCTGCGGAAGCTGGATCCGCGCCGCCTCCGGGTTGCTCTCGATCAGTTGCAGCACGGCCTTGGGCTGGAACGGGTCGATCCCCTGGTGCCGGAGAAGCCGTACGGCGTCGAAATCCGATTCGGCCGCGAGGCCGTGCTGCTGGGCCACGCGCCGGGCGGTGCGCAGCTGGCGCCCGGACAGCCCTTCGGCCCGGATCGCGGCGATCTCGTCTTCGGGGCTTACCCCGGTTTGCGCGGTGCGCGGCTCCGGCCTCTGTTCCGCGGTGGGAAACCGGGCATCGCCGAACCCGTCGTCGGTGCCGGTCATCGCCGCGGGTTCGGCCCTTTCGGCGGGCCGGATGCGGAACTTACGCGCCTTGGGTGGTGTAGTCATACATCCGTTTCGCTTCTTCGAGAGTGTCGAACATGTGCATCTGGCCGTTGCGCAGGACCGCGGCGGAGCGGCAGAACTTCTCCAGCGTCGTGGGCTGGTGGGAAACCACGACCACCGTCGCGGTCTTCAGCCGATCGCGCAGGATCGAGCCGGCCTTGCGGTTGAACTCGACATCGGTGGTCGAGGGCATGCCCTCGTCGATCAGGTAGATGTCGAACTCCATCGCGAGGAGCAGCGAGAAGGTAAAGCGCGATTTCATGCCGGCGCTGTAGGTGCCGACCGGCATGTCGTAATATTCCTCGATCCCGCAGAGCCAGCGGCTGAACGCCTCGACGTAGTCGGGGTCGAGCCCGTAGAGCCGCGCGATGAAGCGGGCGTTCTCGCGCCCGGTATGCTTCGGCACGACGCCGCCCATGAAGCCGAGCGGGAACGAGACGCGGCAGGTCTTGCGGATCTTGCCCTCGTCGGGCTTCTCGAGCCCGGCCATCATGTTGATGAGCGTGGTCTTGCCGGTGCCGTTCGGCGCCAGGATGCCAAGCGACTGGCCAAGCTCGACCCGGAACGAGGCGCGGTCAAGGATCACCTTGCGCGTCTTGCCGGTCCAGAACGACTTGCTCACATTCTCGAATTCGAGCATCCGATGGCCCTGGTGCTGCTCTGCCTGCCCGCGGTTTTACGGTACGATTGTTAACATCGCAGCTACAACGACATCTTGCCCGCAATATGGCGGCACGGGCGTTTTTTTGCGCACGCCCGTGCCGTGGAGCCTCAGCCCGAGACTTTCTCGACCCGGCAGACCCTGCCGGCGATGAGCGACAGGACCGCCGCGCCGAAGGAGAACAGCGCGCCCATCTTCGCCGCGTCCTGCACCGGGCCGCCGGGGAAGGCGACCGAGGCCACGAAGAGCGCCACGGTGAAACCGATCGCCGCGACGAAGCCGATCACCACGAGATCGATCGAGCGCATCCCCTGCGGCAGGCCAAGCCGCATCGGATAGGCCGCGACCCAGCCGAAGAGGAAGATGCCCACCGGCTTGCCGATGATGAGGCCGAAGAGCACCAGCCAGGTCGGCTCGGAGATCGCCGAGAACTCGACGCCGGCATTGAGCAGGCCGAAGAAGAACAGGATGATCTCGACGGGGTATTTCAGGTGATGCTCGATCCAGTTCAGAAGGTCGGTGAGATACTGCTCGGCCTCGGCGAAGATGCCGAAGGCGCGGTCGGCATGGGGGATCGTCGGCACGATCGGCAAAAGCCCGAGTGCGGGGTGGATGCCCGCCTCCTGGAAGCCGTACCAGCTCAGGCAGCCGGCGATGAGGTAGGGCCAGAACGAAAGCTTCTGGCGGATCCATGTGGAATTCGGGCGAAGCTGGTTGCCGCGGTCGAGCCGGCGCGGCAGCCAGTTGAACAGCGCGAACACCGCCACGGCCGCGCCGAAGGACAGGATCAGCCATTCCGGCGCAAGCTCGCCCGAGGGGTAGAAGATCGCGAGGATGATCAGCCCCGCCGCGTCGTCGGCGATGGCGAGCAGGAGCAGGAACCGGATTGCCGGGTGGCCGGCGCCGAAGACCATGCGGCCGACGAGATAGGAGAACGCGATGTCGGTCGCCGTCGGGATCGCCCAGCCGCGGCTCACCGTCTCGTAGACGCCGAGCACCGCGGCGAGGCCGAGATAGACCGCGATCGGCCCGAACATGCCGCCCGCCGTTGTGATCAGCGGGGTCATCGCCTTGCGGCCGCGCAGCGAGCCGTTCTCGAGGATGATCGCCTCCCAGACCTCCTTCGCGGCGATGGCGAAGAAGAACGCCATGCCCACGTCGTTGACGAGGTAGTGCAGCGTCAGGGTCCGGGTGATATGGCCGCCTTCCTCATGCGCGTGGCCGATGAAGAAGTGATCGACGATCACGAAATCCACGAAGTGGTGATAGCTCGTCGCGTCGATATTGGCCCAGACCAGCGCGATGAGTGCGCCGGCGATCAGAAGCAACGAGTAGTTCGTGACGTAGTTCCAGACCCGATACATTCTGTCCCTCATCGCACTCATTTCAGACTGGATAGAGGAAACATGGTGGCGGAGCAACCCGAGCGAGCGGGCCTCCGGATTGCACGTCTCCAGTGTGGTTTATACAGTCTGGGCATGTCTGCCATCGCCCCTTCCGTCTGCGACGAAATCAGGGCCTGCCGACTCTGCGCGGCCGACTTCGCGCGGACGGCGACGGCGCATGAACCGCGCCCGGTCGTCTGGTTCCGCCCCGCCGCCCGGGTGCTGATCGCGGGCCAGGCGCCCGGCGCCCGCGTCCACGCCTCGGGCCGGCCCTTCTCCGACCCGTCGGGGGACCGGCTGCGCGATTGGCTGGGGCTCGACGCGGCCGCGTTCTACGACCGCGACCGGGTCGCGATCGTGCCGATGGCCTTCTGCTTTCCCGGCTACGACGCGAAGGGCACCGACCTGCCGCCACCGCGCCGCTGCGCCGCGCATTGGCACCGGCGGGTGATGGAGACGCTGACGGGCGTGCGGCTGGTCTTCCTCGTCGGCGGTCATTCCCAACGCTGGCATCTCGGGCCGGCGGCCACCAAGGGCGGTGTCACGGCAACGGTGGCGCGCTGGCGCGACCATGCGCCGTCGGTTTTTCCCTTGCCCCATCCGTCGTGGCGCAATACCGGCTGGTTGAAACGCAATCCCTGGTTCGAGGCCGAGCTTCTGCCCGAGGCCCGCGCGAGGCTCCGCGAGGTGCTGGACGATGACCGAGACGATTCTTGACCGCGCCCACCAGGCGATGGCGGCCGCACCCGAGGACGACGCGGCGCGGCTGCGCTTCTACGAACGGCTGGCGGATTCGGAGCTGTTCCTTTTGCTCGACTCCGAACCGGCGGGCGACGAGATCGCGCCGCAGGTCTTCGCGCTGGAGGAGGGCCGGTTCGCGCTGGCCTTCGATCTCGAGGAGCGGCTTTCGGACTTCACCGGAGCGCCGGCGCCCTATGCGGCGCTGCCGGGCCGGGTGATCGCGCGGGAACTGGCGGGGCAGGGGGTCGGGCTCGGCCTCAATCTCGGCGTCGCGGCCTCGGCCTTCCTGCTGCCGGCCGAGGCGCTCGGCTGGCTCGCCGGGACGCTCGATCACGCGCCGGGCGAGGCCGAGGCCCTGCCCGAGGCGGTCGAGGCGCCGAAGGGCCTGCCCGAGGCGGTGATCGCGGCGCTCGACGCCAAGCTCGCGCGGCTCGCGGGGCTGGCGCGGGCCGCGCATCTGGTCGCGGTCCGCTACGCGGGCGGGCGGCGCGGCCATCTCCTGGCCTTCGAGGGCGCGCGGCCGGGCGCCGACGCGGCGCTCGCCAAGGCGGTGTCGGAGGCGCTGGTGTTTTCCGGCATCGAGGCGGGCGAGATCGACGTGACCGTCCTGGCCGAGGGCGATCCCCTGCGCGACCGCATCGCGCGGGTGGCGCTGCGCTTCGATCTGCCGGAGCCGGCGCGGGAGACGGCGCAGGTCGTGACACCCTCCGCCCCCGGCATGGATCCCGCGCGACCGCCGAAGCTGCGCTGAGGCTCAGTAGCCGCGCGCGCGGTCGACGAGGTAGAGGAAGGGCTCGCCCGCCTCGCCGCGGCGGATGTTCTCAGCCACGACCTGCGAGGCGCTGGACGCGCGGGTGTCGGCGGCGATATGCGGCGTCACGGTGACCCGCGGATGGGTCCAGTAGGGGTGGTCGGGGGGCAGCGGCTCCACCCGGAACACGTCGAGCGTGGCATGGCCGATCCGGCCCGCGTCGAGCGCCGCCAGAAGCGCGTCATCGTCGATCAGTGGCCCGCGGCCGGGATTGATGATCACCGCGCCCGCGGGCATCAGCGCGAGGCGCTCGGCGTTCAGGATGTCGCGGGTGTCGGCGGTCAACGGCAGCAGCAGCACGACGATCTCGGCGCGCGAGAGCACGCGGGCGAGGCCGTCTGCGCCGGAATGGCAGTCGATGCCGGGGATCGCCTTCGGGCCGCGGCTCCAGCCCATGACCGGGAAGTTGAGCGCGGCCAAGGCCGTCGCGCAGGCCTGGCCGAGCTCGCCGAGACCGAGCACCGCGACGGGCCGTTCGCGCGCGAGCGGCGGCAGGAGCGATGCCTGGCGCCAGACCCCGTCCTGGCCGTGGATATGCGCGTCGATCCCGAGATGGTGGCGCAGCACATGGCCCACCACGTATTCGACCATGCCCTCGGTCAGGCCCCAGTCGACCATGCGCGCCAGGGGTTGGGTGAGCGTCGGGTTGCCGACGATGCGTTCCACCCCGGCCCAGAGGTTCAGCACCGCCTTGCAGTTCGCATAGGGCGTGAAGTCGGTGATGATGCCGCCGGGCGCGAAGACGATGTAATCGACCGCCGCGGGGGCGGGTGCGGTCACGGAAAGCGCCACGTCAAGCCCGGCTTCGGCGAAGGCCGCAGCCAGCGGTTTTTCATATTCCGGCCAGAGATCGGCCCCGGCGGCGAAGAAGACGTTGATCGGCATGGTCACCTCGGGCGGTGGATATGCGCGCTCTGCACGAGGCCGAAGGCGCCGAGAAGGATGATCATCGCGGTGCCGCCATAGGAGACGAGCGGCAAGGGCACGCCGACGACCGGCATCAGCCCGGTCACCATCGACATGTTGACCATGAAGAACAAAAAGAACGTGCCGGCGATGCCGAAGGTCAGGAGCGCGGAGAACCGATCGCGGTTGGCGAGGGCCGATTGGATGCAGAACACCAGGATCAGCACGTAGAGCGACAGGAGCGAGATCGCGCCGATGAAGCCGAATTCCTCGGCGAGCGTGGTGAAGATGAAGTCGGTGTGCTTCTCTGGCAGGAAGTTCAGCCGTGACTGCGAACCCTGCATGAAGCCCTTGCCGGCCCAGCCGCCCGAGCCGAGCGCGATCTGCGCCTGTGTGATGTTGTAGCCCGCGCCCAGGGGATCGCTGCCGGGGTCGAGGAAGGTGTCGATGCGGCGGAACTGGTAATCCTTGATCAGCTGCCAGTCGGTGCCGCGGCTTTCGAAGACGCCCCAGATCAGCGCCACGCCCAGCGCGATGACGGTGCCGAAATACCAAAGGCTGACGCCGGCGAGGAACATCACGATGCCGCCCCCCGCCAGCAGCAGGATCGCGGTGCCGAGATCGGGCTGCTTGAGGACGAGGAAGGTCGGCACGAGGATGATCGCCACCGGGATCAGCACCCACAGCGGATGCGACACCTTCCTGACGTCGAGCCAGTCGTAATAGGCCGCCAGGATCATCACCATCGCGACCTTCATCAGCTCGGAAGGCTGCAGTCGCAGCGGCCCGAGCTCGATCCAGCGCTGGGCGCCCATGCCGATCGAGCCGAAGAGCTCCACCGCGACCAGAAGCAGCAGCGCGGCGATATAGGCCGCCGCCGAGATGTTGCGCCAGAACCAGATCGGCACGAAGCCGATGGCCAGCATCGCGACCATGCCGACCGCGAAGCGCTTCATCTGCGGCTCGGCCCAGACGTCGAGACGGCCGCCGGCGACGGAATAGAGCATCAGGAATCCGACCGAAGCGACGGCGGCGAGCAGAACCACCAGCGGCCAGTTGACGTAGAGCACCTTGCGCAGCCCGGTGGGCACCGTCTTGACGTTGTATTCCAGGTAGCTCATGCCCGCGACCGTCCTCCGCTCGGCGCCTCGGGCGCGATCAGCTTCAGCTTCTCGCGCTCGGCCTCGATCCGCGGCCGCTGGTCGGCGGGATAGGCGCTGAGCGGCGGCAGTCCGCCCGACAGCGCCTGAAGCACGATGTCGCGCGCGATCGGCGCGGCCGCGGTGGAGCCGCCGCCGCCATGCTCGACCACCACCGCCACGGCAATGCGCGGCGCGTCGAAGGGCGCGAAGCAGACATAGAGCGCATGGTCGCGCCGGTTCCAGGGCAGGTCCTCGTTGCGGGTGACGCCGCGGGCGCGTTCGGCGGCGGTGATGTTGCGCACCTGGCTGGTGCCGGTCTTGCCGGCCATGCGCAGCGCGTCGTCGACGATGCGCGAGCCGTAGGCGGTGCCGCGCTGCGAGTTCGAGACGTCGAACATGCCTTGGCGCACGGCGCGCAGCGGCGCCGCGCCCAGCCCCAGTTCCGCCGGTTCCGGCACCGGCACGTCGCGCCCGTCGACCGACCGGACGAGCCGCGGCTCGACCGCGCGCCCGGTTGCGATCCGTGCCGCCATGATCGCGAGCTGCAGCGGCGAAGCCAGGACGTAGCCTTGGCCGATCCCGGCATTGAACGTATCGCCCTTCATCCAGTTCTTGCCGTACTTCGCCCGCTTCCACTCGCGGTCCGGCGCCAGCCCCTCTGTGACCGCCGCCATCGGCAGGTCGAACTTGACGCCGATCCCGAGCCGCCGCGCCATCTCGGCGATCTTGTCGATGCCGGCGCGCTGGGCGACCTCGTAGTAGTAGACGTCGCAGGATTTTTCGAGGCTGCCGGTCAGGTTCACGTGGCCGTGGCCGCCGCGCTTCCAGCAATGGAAGCGGCGGTTGCCGAGCGTGGTGTAACCCGGGCAGTAGACGGTGTCGCCGGTGCCGATCACGCCGGCCTCGAGCGCGGCAAGGGCGGTGACCATCTTGAAGGTCGAGCCCGGCGGATAGGCGCCCTGCACCGACTTGTCGGCCAGCGGGCGGTGGTCGTTCTCGGTCAGGAGCCGGTAATCGGCGCCCGAGATGCCGCGCACGAAGAGGTTCGGATCGAAGCTCGGCGCGGAGTTGATCGACAGGATGTCGCCGCTATGCACGTCGATCACCACGGCGGCGGCGCTTTCCTCGCCGAGCCGCGCCTGCACGTAGTTCTGCAGCCGGTGGTCGATGGTGATCTGGACGCTGGCGCCGGGATCGCCCTCCTTGCGGTCAAGCTCGCGCATCACCCGGCCGGTGGAGTTCACCTCGATCCGCCGCGTGCCGGCCTTGCCGCGCAGCTCGGCTTCGAGCTTGGCCTCGACCCCGAGCTTGCCGATCTGGAAGCCGGGGATCTTCAAGAGCGGATCGGGATCCTCGATCTTCGAGAGGTCGTAGTCGCTGACCGGGCCGACATAGCCGAGCACATGGGCGAAATCCGGGCCGAGCGGGTAGGAGCGCGACAGGCCGACCTCGGTGGTGATGCCGGGCAGCGCCGGGGCGTTGACGGCGACGCGGCTGAACTCCTCCCAGCTCAGCCGGTCGGCGACGGTGATCGGCAGGGTCGGCGTGCGCTTCGCCTCCTTGATCGTGCGCTCGCGCTCCTCGTCGGTGAGCGGGATGAGCCGCGCGAGCCGCGCGAGCACGTCCTCGGTGTCCTCGGTGTCTTCCTTGATGATGGTGATGCGGTAGTTCTGCTCGTTGCCGGCGACGATGGCGCCGTTCCGGTCGAGGATCAGCCCCCGCGCCGGTGGCAGGAGGCGGATCTTGATCGAGTTCTCCTCGGCCAGAAGCCGGAACTCGTCGGCCTGATCGACCTGGAGATAGCGCATGCGGAACGCGAGCGTGCCGACGAACACCGCCTGGAGCGAGCCCAGAAGCAGCGCGCGCCGGCCGATGCGGCGATGGCTTTCCTGCGTGTCGCGGGGCGGGCGTCTCATAGCCGGTGCCCCAGTGCGTCGACCTCGCCCTTGGCGACCTTCCTGACCCGGAAGGCGAGCAGCGTCGCGGCCACGACCAGGGGATAGGCGGCCACCGTCGCAAGGACTTGCAGCAGCATCTGGCCGAAGCCGATCTGCGGCACCATGAGCACCGCGAGCACCAGCCAGTTCACGAACGCCAGCACGGCGATCACCGAGCCCGTGACCAGCCATTCGAGCGCGAAGGGCAGGTCGCGCAGCGTCGCCTCGCGCGAGCGCAGGAACTCGGTCCCGAGGAGCACGACCAGCGCCCAGAGCCCGGGCGGGCGCATCGCGAGGATGTCCTCGACGAGGATCACCAGCGCGACGAGGATCGCGGGCACGTAATCGGGCCGGCGCTGGACCCAGACCAGCGTCAGGCAGAGGATGAGGTCGGGCCCCGGAAACCGCGCCGGCATCGCGCTGAGCGGCAAGAGCCGGACGAAGAGGATCGTCGCCACGATGCCGAGGAACAGGCAGCGGTGGCCGAAGCGCGAGGCGGCGACCGGATCAACCATCGCCGGCCTCCCCGGCCTCGGGGGTGGGTTCGACGGCCATTTCCGGCCGCGGCACGAAGGGCGGCGGGATCAGCCCGCCCGCCTCGGTGATCTGCTCGGCGGGATGGCTTCTGAGCACGCGCAGGAAGTTCAGCCGCTCGTAATCCGCGGCGAGCCGGACGCGCAGCCGCTGATCGGTGCCGAGCTCCACCTGCCCGACCAGAAGCCCCGCGGGAAACACCCCGCCGTCGCCGGAGGAGATGACCCTGTCGCCGGGCCGCACCTGTTCGGGCGATTCGAGGAACTCGACGGGCGGGGCGGGGGAGTTGTCGCCCACCAGCATCGCCCTCTGCCCCGAGGGCTGGATCGTCACGGGAATGCGGCTCGACGCGTCGGTGAGCAGGATCACCCGGCTCGTGGTCTGGCCGACGCCGGAGATCCGGCCGACGAGGCCGAGCCCGTCCATCGTCGCCCAGCCGTCGACGATCCCGTCGCGCGAGCCGACGTTCAAAAGCACCGATTGCCGGAACGGCGAGCCGGAATCGGCCAGCACCACGCCCGAGACCGAGGTGAGCTTCGGGTCGAGCCGGACCTGGTTCTGCGCCAGGAGCTTGGCGTTCTGCTGTTCGAGCTGGACCGCCGCCTCCTTCCAGGCCTTCATCTGCTGAAGCTCGCGGCGCAGTTCCTGGTTCTGTTCGTAGAGGCTCGCATAGGAGCGGAAGCCCTCGACCATGCCCACGAACTTGGTCACCGGGATCAGCGCCCAGTCCATGTTCGGCACGATCTGGTCGATGAAGGCGGCGCGGAAGCGTTCGACGCGCGGGCTGTCGATGCGCCAGATCAGGAAGATCGCCGACAGCACGACGATCAGGACCGCGACGAGGATACGGCGCAGCGGTCGCTTGAAATCGGCATCGGCATTGCGGCTTCGTGCCACGGCGGCCTCGCGGTCGGGGCGGAGAGCGGAGGGCTCAGCTGTCGTAATCTATCACATGGCGCAGCTGCTTTTCATATTCCAGCGCCTTGCCTGTGCCCAGCGCTACGCAGCTCATCGACTGGTCGGCGATCGAGATCGAGAGCCCGGTCTGCTCGCGCAGCGCGAGGTCCAGCTCGCCCAGAAGCGCGCCGCCGCCGGTCAGCATCACGCCGCGGTCGACGATATCGGCGGCGAGGTCGGGCGGCGTCGCCTCGAGCGCGATCATCACCGCCTCGCAGATCTGCTGGACCGGTTCGGCGAGCGCCTCGGCGACCTGGGCCTGGTTGATCTCGATCTCCTTCGGTACGCCGTTCAGGAGGTCGCGACCGCGGATCTGCATCGAGGCACCGCGCCCGTCGTCCGGCATCCGTGCGGTGCCGATCGAGGTCTTGATGCGTTCGGCGGTGCTTTCGCCGATGAGAAGGTTCTGCTGGCGGCGCAGGTGCGAGATGATCGCCTCGTCCATGCGGTCGCCGCCGACGCGGACCGAGCGGGCATAGACGATGTCGCCGAGCGAGAGCACCGCGACCTCGGTGGTGCCGCCGCCGATATCGACGACCATCGAGCCGGTCGGGTCGGTGATCGGCATCCCGGCGCCGATCGCCGCGGCGATGGGTTCCGCGATCAGGCCCGCGCGGCGCGCGCCGGCCGACAGCACCGACTGGCGGATCGCGCGTTTCTCGACCGGGGTCGCGCCGTGCGGCACGCAGACGATGATCTTCGGCTTGGAGAAGGTGGTGCGGCGGTGCACCTTGCGGATGAAGTGCTTGATCATCTCCTCGGCGACGTCGAAATCGGCGATGACGCCTTCGCGCATCGGCCGGATCGCCTCGATCGAGCCGGGAGTGCGGCCGAGCATCAGCTTGGCGTCCTCGCCCACGGCCAGGACCTGCTTCTTGCCGTCCTTGACGTGATAGGCGACGACCGAGGGCTCGTTCAGCACGATCCCCTTGCCGCGCACATAGACCAGCGTGTTCGCCGTCCCAAGGTCAATCGCCATGTCCGACGAAAACAGCCCGCCCCAACTTGCCATGTTCAAGATCCTGCCCCAAGAATTTTCGGCCCGCGACTCGTCCGCCGCAGGCCGGGGCATTTATAGGCCCGCGCGCCCCGTGGCGAAAGGGGGCTGAGCCCCCCGCCGCGCAGGATTCCGCTGGCTTTCAGTTTTCGAACATTACGGCGGCGGGCGAGGGATCATCGCCGTCGGTTAATTTCACGAAACCGACTTCAGGTCGTCCTCGGGCTTGGTCTTCGCTCGCCGCACCACGAGGTTGTTGAGTGCGTTGACATAGGCTTTCGCGCTGGCGACGACCGTATCGGTGTCCGAGGACTGGCCGGTGACGATCTTGCCGTCCTCCTCGAGCCGCACCGAAACCGTGGCCTGCGCGTCGGTGCCTTCCGTTACGGCATGGACCTGGTAGAGCGCGAGCCGGGCGGTGTGGGGGAAGAGCCGCTTGACCGCGTTGAAGGTCGCGTCCACCGGGCCGTCGCCCTGCGCCGTCACCTGATGGTCCTTGCCGTCGATGGTCAGGATCAGGTCGGCCGATTGCGGCGCCTCGGTGCCGCAGATCACGCGCAGGAACTTCACCTGCAATTGGTCGCCCGCGGCTTCCGAGGCGCTGTCGGTCATCAGCGCGACGAGGTCGTCGTCATAGACCTCCTTCTTGCGGTCGGCGAGCGCCTTGAACCGCACGAAGACGTCGTTGAGCTGGTTGTCGGCCAGATCGTAGCCGAGGTCCTTGAGCTTGGCGCGCAAAGCCGCGCGCCCCGAATGCTTGCCCATCACCAGGTTCGTGGCCGCGAGCCCGATATCCTCGGGCCGCATGATCTCGAAGGTCTCGGCGTTCTTCAGCATCCCGTCCTGGTGGATGCCCGACTCGTGCGCGAAGGCATTCTTGCCGACGATCGCCTTGTTGAACTGGACCGGGAAGCCCGACACGGCGGCGACCCGGCGCGAGATCCCCATGATCTTCGTCGTGTCGATGCCGGTGCGGTAGGGCATGATGTCGTTGCGCACCTTCAGCGCCATCACCACCTCTTCGAGCGCGGTGTTGCCGGCGCGTTCGCCGAGGCCGTTGATCGTGCATTCGATCTGCCGCGCGCCGGCCTCGACCGCGGCGAGCGCGTTGGCCGTCGCCATGCCGAGGTCGTTGTGGCAGTGGGTCGCGAAGATGATCTCGTCGGCGCCCGGCACGCGCTCGATCAGCATGCGAATGAGGTCGGCCGATTCCCGCGGCGCGGTATAGCCCACGGTGTCGGGGATGTTGATCGTCGTGGCGCCGGCCTTGATCGCGATCTCCACGACGCGGCAGAGATAATCGTGCTCGGTCCGCGTCGCGTCCATCGGCGACCACTGCACGTTGTCGCAGAGGTTGCGGGCATGGGTCACGGTGTCGTGGATGCGCTCGGCCATCTGGTCCATGTCGAGGTTGGGGATCGCCCGGTGCAGCGGCGAGGTGCCGATGAAGGTGTGGATGCGCGGGCGCTTGGCGTGTCTGACCGCCTCCCAGCAGCGGTCGATATCCTTGAAATTGGCCCGCGACAGGCCGCAGATCACCGCGTTCTTCGCCTGTTTGGCGATCGCCGTCACCGCCTCGAAATCGCCCTCCGAGGCGATCGGGAAGCCGGCCTCGATGATGTCGACGCCCATTTCGTCGAGCATCTCGGCGATCTCGAGCTTTTCGTCATGCGTCATCGTGGCGCCGGGCGATTGTTCGCCGTCGCGCAGCGTGGTGTCGAAGATCACCACGCGGTCTTGCTTGGATTTGTCGGTCATCGTCCTGATCTCTCTTGTCTGCCTTAGCCTTGCCTGGCGCTCGTCACCTCTGAGCGGTCGCGCCGGAAGGCACGCTCAGAGGCGGCTAAGGAGGAGAAGGGCACGAAGCGGCAGGGCGCGCGGGGCACCCGGTGCGGCCTGGATATGCTGGCTCCGTGTCATGGGGCGCGACTATACCCATGGCGGGCGAAAGGAAAAGCGGAAATTTCGTCAGCGGCAGGCGCGGTCCTCGCGGCGCGTCAGGTCCTCCGGCGCGCGGGTATCGGCGCAGCGGCGGAGGTAGGACTGCATCTCGGGATCCTCGACGATCGCGCCGATAGCCTCGAGCCGCGCGGCGATGAAATCGAGCGTCTCAGCGGCGTTCGGATCGGCGGCGCGGCGCGCCTCGTCCCGCATCAGCCGCCCGAGATGGCGCAGCCGCGCCCCGTTCACCGGATGCGACGCCTCGGTCCTGAGCCAGTTTTCATAGGCCGCGTCGCTCGCGAAATCGGCGCGGCTCGGCTGGTAGCCGGCGCTGGCCTGAAGCCAGAGAATCGCCCCCATCGGGATCGTGTCCGAGCGCGACAGGAGATCGACGGCGAAGGCGTCGGCCGCCTCCTCGCGGCTCTGGCTGTCGGCGGCCGAGGCGGGGCGCTCGGCATGGCCGAGCCTGAGATGGCCAAGCTCGTGGGCGAGGAGGAAGGCCCAGGCGGTGTTGCGGAACCTCAGCGACAGGTCGTCCACCGCCTTGTCGGTTTCCCAGATCCGCGGCGGCACGCCGAGCGCGGGCAGGGGCGGCGGCGGGCGGGCGCCCGGGAACCGCTCGGGCCGGTGCTTGAGCATCGCGAGATATTCGTCGACGGGCTCGAGGCTCAGCCGGTGCAGGGCGCGGAATGCGTAGGCGGTGCTCAGATCCTCGACGAAGCGCAGCGTCGCGGCCGGGGCGACGATGACCGGCGCCTCGCCCGCGATGGGAACGAACTTGAAGGCGAGCGGGCCTGCGCCGCGCAAGGGGTGGACGACCTCGACGCCGTCGGTGGCGAGGCGCTCTTCGGCGGTCATGAAGTCGCGCAGGCCGCTTTCCAGCAGGAACTCCGTGCGCGCGGCGAGCCGCCCGGTATCGGCCGAGAGTTCGGCGTCGTCGTAAAGCTCCGGCGCCGCGTCTGCCGCGGAGACAAGGAGGAGAGCGGCGAGGCCGGCGATCCAGGGAATGATGGCGCGTCGCTTGTTCATGGCGGTCACCCCGGGTCCGGCGGCGCGGGCGGCAACGGGTCGATGGCGAGCGAATCCGCGCCCGCGCCGCTGACGACCGCAATGCCCGCGCATTGCTCCATGACCACCCGGACCTGCAGGTAGAAGCTGCGGTGGGTCTCGCGCAGGTCGGGAACCGCAGCGAAGAACCGGTCGAGGTGATCGAGCATCGCCGGGCAGTCGCCGGCCTGTTGCGCGGCGACCGCGGCGGCATAGTCCTCGGCCGGCCCGGCCGCCACCGCCGAGGCCATGAGGCCGATGAGGAGGAATGTGGCCAGCGCACGCATCAGAACCCTCCGGCCGATCCGGCGGAGAAGCCTGCGGGCAGTTCCGGCAGGTCCGAGAGCACCCGCGCCACCGGGGCCGGCAGGTCGATCTTGAACCCCTGGTAGATCGTCACGCAGACCACCGCGGTTCCGAAGAGCGCGAAGAAGGTGCCGGGCGCGGTGCGGCTGAGCTTCAGCGCGTTGTCGCCGGCCTTGGCTTCGAGCACGCCCGCGGGCCGCTCGATCCCGGCGAGGAACAGCCGGTAGCCCATATAGGCGAAGCCGAGCCCGGTCAGCAGGCTGACGAGCTTGTAGACGGCTACCGCCGTCACGGCCCAGAACGCGAGGTCGACCGGTGAGGACACGGAACGCGCCTCCTTCCCATAGGTTGAAAGTATAGCGCGAAACACGCGCTTGGGCCAGCGAGCGGCGTCTGGCCGGGCGCCGTCCGGTCGGGCAACCGCGACTGCGGGCCGTCCGCGGGCGGAGGCTAGTTGGAGGTGCCGGCCGGCTCGGCAGGCGCCTCGGCATCGGCCGTGGGCGTCTCGGAGACCGGCGCCGGGGCGGTCAGCGTCCCGTCGGTCCAGGTGCCGGACGCGACTTCGCCGGTCGCGTACCGCATGATGCCCTCGCCCTGGCGCTTGCCGGCGACGAAGCTGCCCTCGTAGACATCGCCGTTGGGATAGGTCGCGACGCCCTGGCCGTGGATCTCGCCGTCCTTCCAGCCGCCCGTGTAGCGGAAGCCGTCGGTCATCACGATCTCGCCCGCGCCCTCGCGCTGGCCGTCCTTGAATTCGCCGGTATAGACGGTGCCGTCGGCATAGGTCGCGACACCGCTGCCGCCGCGCTGGCCGTCCGTCCATTCGCCGACATAGGAATAGCCGTCGGGATAGGTCATCTTGCCCTGGCCGTGGTTCTTGCCGTTCTT
The DNA here is from genome assembly GCA_041630175.1 of Albidovulum sp. GTDB lineage: Bacteria > Pseudomonadota > Alphaproteobacteria > Rhodobacterales > Rhodobacteraceae > Albidovulum. The sequence goes on along the minus strand of JBFKMA010000002.1, from coordinate 7,652 downwards.
GAAGCCGCCTTCATAGACCAGCCCGTTTGAATAGCGCGCCACGCCCACGCCCTCGATCACGCCGTCCTTCCAGTCGCCCTCGTAGGTCGCGCCGTCGGGATAGGTGATCCTGCCGGTGCCGTTGGGCAGATCGGCGCGGATCGCGCCCTCGTAGATCGAGCCGTCGGGATAGGTGACGCGGCCCATGCCCTCGATCCGTCCCTCGACCCAGTCGCCGTCATAGACGTAGCCGTCCTTGCCGCGGAACACGCCCTTGCCGTGGCGCTGGTCGGCGGCGAAATCACCCTCGTAGGCATCGCCGTTGGCATAGGTGACCTTGCCCCTGCCATGCCGCTTGCCGCTGGCGAACTCGCCCGCGAACAGGTCGCCGTTGGGCTGGGTGAGGGTGCCCTGGCCCTCCATCTGGCCTCCGGCCCAGGCGCCTTCGTAGACCAGCCCGTCGGGGAGGGTGAGCCTGCCCTGGCCGGCGCGCTGGCCGCGCAGCATGCCGCCGTCATAGACCGCGCCGTCGGGATAGGTGATCTTGCCCTGGCCTTCCTTGACGCCCTGGACCCAGTCGCCCTCGTAGGTATAGCCGCCGGGGCTTTCCATCCGGCCCTTGCCGTGATGCAGCGCCCTCTGGAACCCGCCGCTATAGACCACGCCGTTCTCGTATTCGGCAGTGCCCTGGCCCTCGATCTCGCCCTCGACCCAGTCGCCCTCGTAGCTGCCGCCGTCGGCGAAGACGATCTTGCCGCGGCCGTGCGGCTTGCCCTTGACGAACTGGCCTTCATAGACCGAGCCGTTCGGGTAGCGCGCGGTGCCCTGGCCGAGGATCTCGCCCTCCACCCAGTCGCCCGAATATTCATAGCCGTTCGGCAGCCGGTAGGTGCCGCGGCCATGCTGCCTGCCGTCCTTGAAGGTACCCTCGTAGATGCCGCCGTCGTCGTATTCCTTGGTGACGACCTCCTGGGCCATCGCCGCCCCGGCGGCCAGCAGCGCCGCCGCAAGAACCGTCCGAATCGCCACACCACCGATGCGCGTCATGGTCTGCCTCGCCTCTCCAACGCCAATCCGGCGCGTCACCGCCAAGGCCGCGGTGCCTGCAGTGCAGGCCGCCTCCGCGCCCGTCTTCGTCACCCTCGGGGGAGCCTAGATCCCGCGCCGCGCGCTGACAAGCCACTCGGCGCAAAGGGCGGCTGGACCGCGCATCGGGCCGGCCCCGGCGCCGGTCGATCAATGGCTTTCCCTCCTCGGCAGGTCTGCTAATACGGGGAGCGGCAACACGGGAACGCGCATGTCCGAGACTTTCCGCCTGACACTGGCCCAGCTCAACCCGACCGTCGGCGCGTTTGCGGCGAACGCCGCCAAGGCCCGCGCCGCCTGGGAGGAGGGCCGCAAGGCCGGCGCCGACATGGTGGCGCTGACCGAGATGTTCGTGACCGGCTACCAGACCCAGGACCTGGTGCTGAAACCGGCCTTCACCGACGCCGCCATGGCCGCGATCGAAGGGCTCGCCCGCGACTGCGCCGATGGCCCGGCGCTCGGCATCGGCGGGCCGTGGCGGGACGAGAACGGGCTCTACAACGCCTATTGGGTGCTCAAGGGCGGCAAGGTCGTGGCGCGGGTGCTGAAGCACCACCTGCCGAACGACACCGTCTTCGACGAGGAGCGGCTCTTCGATGCCGCCCCGGTCAGCGGCCCCTACCGGATCGGCCCGGTCCGCATCGGCACGCCGATCTGCGAGGACGCCTGGTTCGACGACGTGACCGAGACCCTGGCCGAGACCGGGGCGGAGATCCTGCTCGTGCCGAACGGCTCGCCCTATTACCGCAACAAGTACGACACCCGCGTGAACCTCATGGTCAGCCGGGTGATCGAGACCGGCCTGCCGCTCGTCTATCTCAACATGGTGGGCGGCCAGGACGACCAGGTCTTCGACGGCGGCACCTTCGTGCTGAATTCGGGCGCCGCGCTTGCCGCGCAGATGCCGGTCTTCGACGAATGCATCCGCCATGTCGATTTCGAGCGCGGGCCGAAGGGCTGGCAGGCGCTCAGGACCGAGCTCGACCCGATCCCCGACGCCTGGGAGCAGGACTACCGCGCCATGGTCGAGGCCCTGCGCGACTATCTCGGCAAGAGCGGCTTCGAGAAGGTCCTGCTCGGCCTCTCGGGCGGGGTGGATTCCGCGCTGGTCGCCGTGGTCGCGGCCGATGCGATCGGGCCGGAGAACGTGCGCTGCGTGATGCTGCCCTCGGAATACACCTCGGCGCATTCGCTCGAGGACGCCGCCTCGGTCGCCAAGGCCTTGGGCTGCCGACTCGACACCGTTCCGATCGAGGGCGCGTGGGAGGCGGTCGGCGCCGCGCTCGCGCCGATCTTCGAGGGGCTGCAGCCGGACATCACCGAGGAGAACATCCAGTCCCGCCTGCGCGGTCTGATGCTGATGGCGCTCTCGAACAAGTTCGGCGAGATGCTCCTGACCACCGGCAACAAGTCCGAGGTCGCGGTCGGCTACGCCACGATCTACGGCGACATGGCGGGCGGCTACAACCCGATCAAGGACCTCTACAAGATGCGGGTCTACGAGACCTGCCGCTGGCGCAACGCCAACCATCGCGACTGGATGAAGGCGCCCGAGGGCGAGGTGATCCCCGAGCGGGTGATCGAAAAGGCGCCGTCGGCGGAACTCAGGGCCGATCAGAAGGACGAGGACAGCCTGCCGCCCTACGAGGTGCTCGACGCGATCCTCGAACGGCTGATCGAGCGCGACCATTCGGTGGCCGAGATCGTCGCGGCGGGCTTCGAGCGCGAGATGGTGAAGAAGGTCGAACGCCTCGTCTATCTCAGCGAATACAAGCGCTTCCAGTCGGCGCCGGGCGTGCGGCTCTCCCACAAGGCGTTCTGGCTCGACCGCCGCTACCCGATCGTGCACCGCTGGCGCGACGAGGGCTGAACGTCCCCGCCACGGCAGGTCGGACTCGGAGGAAAACGATGGCGAAATCCGAGAACAAGACCCAACCGACCACCGTTTCCGTCGCGGAATTCATCGCCGCGGTCGAGCCGGAGCAGCGCCGTGCCGAGGCGGAGCGGCTGGACCGGCTGTTCCGCGATGCGACCGGGTTCGAGCCGGTGATGTGGGGCCCCTCGATCGTCGGCTACGGGCGCTACCACTACCGCTACGAGAGCGGGCGGGAGGGCGATTTCCTCGCCACCGGATTTTCGCCGCGCAAGGGCGCGCTCACCGTCTACATCATGCCGGGCTATGCCGATTTCGGGCATGTCCTCAAGGATCTAGGCAAGCACCGGCTCGGCAAGTCCTGCCTTTACATCAACCGGCTCGCGGATATCGACGAGGCGGTGCTGGCGCGGCTGATCCGGGCGGGGCTGGAGGATCTGTCGCGGCGCTGGAGGGTGGAACCCGGGTAAGGCGCCGCCGCCGCGCCGGGGTCATTCCCACCAGCGGTCGATCTCGGCGATGTCCTCGTCGGACCAGCCGAAATGGTGGGCCAGTTCGTGGATCATCACATGGGCCACGAGCTGGCCTAGGGTCACGTTGCCGCGTTCGGCCCACTCGTCGAGGATCGGCCGGCGGAAGAGCCAGATCGTGTCGGGGCGGTCGACGACGTCCATCACCGACTTTTCGGTGAGCGGGATGCCGTCATAGAGCCCGGTCAGCTCGAACGGGTCCTCGATGTTCATGTCATCGAGGATGTCTTCTGGCGGGAAGTCGGAGATGCGCAGCACGATGGCGCGCGCCGGGCCCGCGAATTGCGGCGGCAGGTCGGCGACCGTCGCCCGTGCCATGCGTTCGATCGTGTCGAGGTCGGGCGCGGCGCGCCCTATCCAGTCGTTCATGCGCCTCTCCTTGCCCTCCCTCATATGGACAAAATCCGCGTCCTGTGAAAGAGGGGGGCCGACAGGAGACCTTCCATGACCGTGACCCGTTTCGCCCCGTCGCCCACCGGCTACATCCATGTGGGCAACCTGCGCACCGCGCTGATGAACTACCTGATCGCCCGCAAGTCCGGCGGCACGTTCATCCTGCGCCTCGACGACACCGACCGCGAACGCTCGAAGCAGGAATATGCCGACGGGATCATGGCGGATCTCGACTGGCTCGGGCTGCAGTGGGACCGGGTCGAGAAGCAGTCCGAGCGGCTCGACCGCTACGCCGAGGTGGCCGACGAGCTGCGCCAGTCGGGCGATCTCTACGAGGTGTTCGAGACGCCGACCGAGCTCGACCTCAAGCGCAAGAAGCTTCTCAACATGGGCCGCCCGCCGGTTTATGACCGCGCCGGTCTGGGCTTGAGCGAGGCCGAGAAGGACCGCCTGCGCGCCGAGCGGGAAGGCTACTGGCGCTTCAAGCTCGACCAGCAGCGCACCGAGTGGGAGGACGGGATCTTCGGCCATGTGTCGATCGACTCGGCCTCGGTCTCGGATCCGGTGCTGATCCGGGCGGACGGACAGGTGCTCTACACCTTTGCCTCCTCGGTCGACGACATCGACATGGGCATCACCCATATCGTGCGCGGGTCGGACCACGTGACGAACACCGCGACCCAGATCCAGATCATGCATGCGATCGGCGGCACCCCGCCCGCCTTCGCGCATCATTCGCTCCTGACCGGCCCGCAGGGCGAGGGGCTGTCGAAGCGTCTCGGCACGCTCAGCCTGCGCGACCTGCGCGCCAAGGGCGTCGCCAGGGAGGCGCTTTTGAGCCTCATGGCGCGGCTCGGCTCCTCGCAGCCGGTGGAGCTGAAGATGTCGCTCGACGAGATCGCGGAGGGGTTCGAGCTGGCGCAGTTCGGCGCCGCGCCGACGAAGTTCGACGCCGAGGACCTCTGGCCCCTGACCCGCGCCCGCAACCAGGCGCTGCCCTTCGAGGCGGTGCAGGAGCGGATCCTCGGCCTCGGCGTGCCCGCGGAGATGGCCGAGCGGTTCTGGCGCGTGGCCTCGCAGAACATCACGACGCTCGAGGACCTCGGGCATTGGTGGGCGCTCTGCCGCGACGGCGCCGAGCCGGTGATCGCCGCCGAGGATGCGGAGTTCGTGCGGCAGGCGGTGGCGCTCCTGCCGGAGCCGCCCTATTCGGACGCGACCTGGGGCGAATGGACCGCCGCGGTCAAGGAGGCGACCGGGCGCAAGGGCAAGGGGCTGTTCCTGCCCTTGAGGCTCGCGCTCACGGGGCAGGCGAGCGGGCCGGAGATGGCGGAGCTGATGCCGCTCCTGCAGAAGGTGCGCGCGAAGGGCTGAGGGCGGAGCGGGGCTGTTCGCCGTCCAATCCGGAGTTCGCCGGAAACCCGCCTGCTCCGGCCGGCGGGAAGGCTTGCCCTTCGGACAGGCGGCCCGGATGGTGGAATCCGGTCTTGGCTTCTGTTCGGATCATACGGCGCAGCGCGCCCCGCGCATCAGCTGCTTGATGCAAAGCCCTTCGGCTTGAAGCGCACCTTTGCTTCGGGGCCCTTCGGGTCGAGATCGAATAGATCCGCGCGTTTCGAGAGATAGGCCCGCCAGTTTCGTTCGGGATAGGTGGTGATTTTGATGCGGTGTTTTGTATGCATGATCGGCGCGAGGTCCACGATCCGCATGCCCTGTCCGTTCTTGCTGTTCGCCTGGATCACTCTGCGGATATTCTCGTCGAGTGCGGTGATCGGCCCCGCACTACGTTCCGGCGGCGCAGGCTCAGGCTGCGGTGCGGTCGTGTGCAGCACGTGAAACCTTGAGCAGGCGGCGCGAAACATCTGGGGCGTCTTCGCTTCCCCAACGCCGATCACGGTCAGCCCGCGCTCCCGCAGCCGCGCTGCGAGATGGGTGAAATCGCGATCCGAACTGGCGATAACGATTGCTCCGAAATCCCTTGAAAGCGCCTGGTCCATGGCCTGGACCACCAGAAGAATATCGGTTGCGTTCTTGCCGGTGCCGGAATGGATCAGCCGGTAGCCGGGGGTGTTCGACCAGCCCGGCAAAGTGGCAGCGTTGCCGTAGACCCGCGCGACGTCGACTGTCCCGTGGTTCGCTCCAATTGCCTTGATCGCTGCTGCATGTTCGGCGTTGATGTTCTCTCCGTCCACAAAGACTGCAACATGGGCCGACATGCCACCTCCGACAAATGATCTACGCGAATGAATTGATCTTGGGACGAGAATCCAACGAAATTTGGGCAGCGCGCAGGACATGTGTCAAGCCACCACGGTGCTGACGGCCCGATGCAAACCATGGCCGAGAGGTGTTTGACGACGGGATTCCGGCGGCATGGCTGGCGGACTTGCCTCTCTGAAGGGGACGATCAGCCGCGCAGGCGGGTGAGGCCGAGCGCGTCGGCGTGATCGTCGGTGAGGCGGCGTTCGGCGGCCGTGGTCTTCTGGTGCCGGGCATAAACGGGCGCGTGGCGGTCGTCGAGGAGCGCGGTCCAGCTCGTGGTCGTGGCGAAGAAGCGGGCGACGCCGGCTTCGCCGAATTCGCGAAGGAAGCCCTGCACGACGGTGTCGAGATAGCTCAGCAGGATCGGGTGGTCGGCGGTGCCGACGGCGTGTGCGTCATCCACCGCGTAGATCTCGACGCGCTGCGCCCAGGCGGGCGCGGTGGCGAGGCGGTCCTGCAGGAGCGCATGGCGGCGATAGGCCGCCTCGCGCTTGTCGAGCACCGCCCAGTCGTCGCCCGGCACCGCGGCGACGAGGCCGTCGATCTCGGCCTCGGCCGGCTCGGCGGAGAGATAGGGCCAGGGCCGGAGCCGCGTGTGCCGCCAGACCCGGCGCCAGCCCGCGAGACGCGCGGGCGCGCCCGGCGCGTAGTCATGCGTCGCGCGGTTCACGAGCGAGCCATAGCCGAAGAAGGCGGGGTGGCGGGGATTGGGCATGGCCGGAGAATCGCGCAGGCCGCGGCGATGCGCAAGGGCATCGGTCGGATGCGGGCGACAAAGCGTCGTATCCCATCGTATACCCTCTTGCCGAGGGCACGTGTTCCGCGTTAACCATCCGTCGTCAGGTTCGGGAGAATCCGGCGGGGTGCGACTGCGTTCCCGGCCGGTGCCGAAGGAGCAACCGCCCCGGTAAACTCTCAGGCTGAAGGACCGACCTGGCGACGGAACTCTGGAGAGACCCCATGCGGGGCGCCGAAGGGATAACGATCTCAGGCGGAAGGACAGAGGGGGCATCGGAACGGGCGGGCTTGACCGCACTGGGCGATGCCGGACAGCATGAACCGGCGTGAAAAAGGGGAGCGGCATGACCGACCTGAAACGTACGGTTCTATACGACCTGCATCTTGAACTTGGCGGCAAGATGGTGCCCTTCGCGGGCTACGAGATGCCGGTGCAGTATCCGATGGGGGTGATGAAGGAACACCTCTTCACCCGCAAACATGCCGGGCTCTTCGATGTAAGCCATATGGGCCAGATTCTTCTGACCGCGCGGTCGGGGAAGGTCGAGGACGCGGCTCTGGCGCTCGAAAAGCTGGTGCCGGTCGATATCCTCGGGCTCAAGGAAGGCCGTCAGCGCTATGCGCTGTTCACCAACGAGGCGGGCGGCGTGCTCGACGATCTGATGGTCGCCAATCGCGGCGATCACCTGTTCGTCGTCGTCAACGCGGCCTGCAAGGAGGCCGACCTCGCGCATCTCAAGGCGCATCTCGGCGACGAATGCGACATCGGCATGGTCGCGGACCGGGCGCTT
>JBFKMA010000001.1:0-29300 GCA_041630175.1 Albidovulum sp. | reverse complement strand
TGAAGTGGTCGGGCGGCTATGTCTGGGCCTGCAAGAACTACGACGGCGACGTGCAGTCGGACACCGTGGCGCAGGGCTTCGGCTCGCTGGGGCTGATGACGTCGGTGCTGATGACCCCGGACGGCAAGGTGGTGGAATCCGAGGCCGCGCACGGCACCGTCACCCGCCACTACCGCCAGCACCAAGCCGGCAAGGAGACCTCGACGAACTCCATCGCCTCGATCTACGCCTGGACCGGCGGCCTCAAGCACCGCGCCAAGCTCGACGGCAACGCCGAACTCACGAAGTTCGCCGCGACGCTGGAGAAAGTGACCGTGGACGCGGTCGAGGACGGCTTCATGACCAAGGACCTCGCACTGCTGGTCGGGCCGGACCAGAAATGGCTGACCACGATGGGCTATCTCGAAAAGGTCGACGAATATCTCAACAAGGCGCTGGCCTGAACCGCGGGCGCGATCCGCAGGCCAGGCCTGTCCCGGCCTGCGTTTGCTGACCCGCGGCCGCACCGGACTGCGACAACGCGGACACTGGACGACGCGACGGCATTCGCGCATGGCACCGACCATGACCGATCCCAAGCACCACAGTCTGACCGAGGACGCGCAGGGCATCCTCTACGGCGCCGGCATGGCGGCCTTCGCGATCACCATCCTGACCCATCTCGGGCTCGTCACCGGCCAGACCGCGGGGCTCGCGGTGCTGATCTCCTATGCGACGGGCTGGGGCTTCGGCCCGGTCTTCTTCGCGGTCAACCTGCCCTTCTACTGGCTCGGCTACCGCCGCATGGGCGGGCGGTTCGTCGCCAAGACCTTCCTGGCCGTGGCCCTGATGTCGGGCCTCGTCATGGTCATGCCGCGCTGGGTCAGCTTCGCAACGCTCGATCCCGTCCTCGGCGCGGTCCTGTTCGGCGCGCTTTCGGGCTCCGCGCTTCTCGCGCTGTTCCGCCACGGCGCCAGCCTCGGCGGGATCGGCATCGTCGCGCTCTATCTCCAGGACCGCACCGGATTTCGCGCCGGCTGGACCCAGCTTGCCTTCGATGTCGGCGTCTTTGCCGCGGCGCTGTCGCTGCGGGACGCCGAAACCGTGGCGATCTCGGCGCTCGGCGCGCTCGTCGTGAACCTCGTCATTGCCGTCAACCACCGCCGCGACCGTTACATCGCGGCCTGATTGGCACTGGCCAACGGGGCGGATTTCCTCTATCGGGACGCCAACCTCAGGAATTGGCGGACCCATGGACCTTCGCAATATCGCGATCATCGCACACGTTGACCACGGCAAGACCACGCTCGTGGACGAGCTTCTCAAGCAATCCGGCGCGTTTAGGGAGAACCAGCAGGTCTCCGAACGCGCGATGGATTCCAACGACATCGAGCGCGAGCGCGGGATCACGATCCTCGCCAAATGCACTTCCGTCGAACATGGCAGCACCCGGATCAACATCGTCGACACGCCCGGCCACGCCGATTTCGGCGGCGAGGTCGAGCGGATCCTCAACATGGTCGATGGCGTCGTCCTTCTCGTCGATGCCGCCGAAGGCCCGATGCCGCAGACCAAGTTCGTGACCTCCAAGGCGCTCGCCCTCGGCCTGCGCCCCATCGTCGTGCTGAACAAGGTCGACAAGCCCGACGCCGAGCCCGACCGCGCCCTGAACGAGGTCTTCGACCTTTTCGCCAACCTCGGCGCCGATGACGAGCAGCTCGACTTCCCGCATCTCTACGCCTCGGGCCGCGCCGGCTGGGCGGATGCCGAGCTCGACGGGCCGCGCAAGGACCTCTCGGCGCTCTTCGACCTGATCGTCAAACACGTGCCCGCGCCGCGGCAGATCGCCGATTCCGGCAAGCCGTTCCGGATGCTGGCGACGACGCTCTCGGCCGACCCGTTCATCGGCCGCATCCTCACCGGCCGCGTCGAATCCGGCACGCTGAAGGTCGGCGAGACGATCAAGGCACTCTCGCGCAAGGGCGAGCGGATCGAGCAGTTCCGCGTGACCAAGATCCTCGCCTTCCGTGGCCTCGGCCAGCAGCCGATCGACTTGGCCGAGGCGGGCGACATCGTGACGCTCGCCGGCATGACCAAGGCCACGGTGGCCGACACGCTGTGCGATGTCGCCATCGACGTGCCGCTGCCCGCCCAGCCGATCGACCCGCCGACGATCTCGGTCACCTTCGGCATCAACGACAGTCCGCTGGCCGGCAAGGACGGCACCAAGGTCCAGTCCCGCGTCATCCGCGAGCGGCTGATGAAGGAGGCCGAGTCCAACGTCGCGATCAAGATCGAGGACACGCCGGGCGGCGAGGCCTTCATCGTCTCGGGCCGCGGCGAACTGCAGATGGGCGTTCTCATCGAGAACATGCGCCGCGAGGGGTTCGAGCTGTCGATCTCCCGCCCGCGCGTGATCTTCCGGGAAGAGAACGGCCAGCGGCTGGAGCCGATCGAGGAAGTCATCGTCGATGTCGATGACGAATATTCCGGCGTCGTGATCGAGAAGCTGACCGGCCAGCGCAAGGGCGACCTCGTCGAGATGAAGCCCGCCGGCGTCGGCAAGACCCGGATCGTCGCCCATGTGCCGTCGCGCGGTCTCATCGGCTATCACGGCCAGTTCCTGACCGACACCCGCGGTACCGGCGTCCTGAACCGCATCTTCCACGGCTGGGCGCCGCACAAGGGCACGATCGAGGGGCGGCATGTCGGCGTCCTGATCTCGATGGAGAACGGGGTTTCCGTCGCCTACGCGCTGTGGAACCTCGAGGATCGCGGCAAGCTCTTCATCGGCGCGCAGGAGCAGGTCTACGAGGGCATGATCATCGGCGAGCACAGCCGCGACAACGACCTCGAGGTGAACCCGCTGAAGGGCAAGAAGCTCACCAACGTCCGCGCCTCAGGCACGGACGAGGCGGTGCGCCTGACGCCGCCGGTCAGGATGAGCCTCGAAGAGGCCATCGCCTATGTCCAGGACGACGAGCTTGTCGAGGTGACGCCGAAAATCGTGCGGCTCAGGAAGCGGTTCCTCGACCCGCACGAGCGCAAGCGCCAGGCCAAGGCGGGCTGAGCCGACACGGGGGCCCGCGCGCCGACCCCGGCGCGCCTACCCGGCCCTGCCACAGGCCAGATCGACGCCGCCTTCGCAGGCCCGCCGGTGAAGCTCGGCCGCGCGCGCCGGGTCCTTCCCGACGCCATCGCCGAGTTCGTACATCCAGGCGAGGCTGTAGCATCCCCACATGTCGCCGCCCTCGCAGGCCTGGAGGTAGAGCGCGACGGCGCGGGCCGGATCGGCCGCCTCGACGCCCTTCCCGGTTCTGTACATCAGGGCAAGACCGCTGCAGCCGCGCATGGCGCCGGCCTCGCAGGCCTGCCGGTAAAGCTCGGCCGCGCGCACCGGATCGGGTTCGTCGACACCCTCTCCGATCTCGTACATGACGGCGAGGTTGACACAGCCGGAAGCGTGGTTGCCCTCGCAAGCCCTCCGGTAGAGCACCACGGCGTAGGCCGGGTCGGGCTCTCCGACACCGCTGCCGTATTCATAAAGGACGCCGAGATTGGTGCAGCCGAGACGGTCGTCGCCGTCGCAGGCCTTCCGGTAAAGCTCGGCCGCCCGCACTTGGTCGGGGTCGACGCCCAAGCCGTTCTGATACATGTAGCCGAGATTGGCACAGCCGCCCATGTCGTTCCCCTCGCAGGCATCCTGGTAGAAGGAGAACGCAAGTTCCGCGTCCGGCGCTACGCCGAATCCGTATTGATAGGCATAACCATGGGCCCGGCAGCCCCGCGCATAGCCGCCCTCGCACGCCTTCTGCCAGATCGCGTTGATCGCCTGCCGATCGCCGCTGAAATACTCTTCGAGCCGTCCGGCGCAGTTTCCGTCGTCGATTTCGTTGCGGCAGGCCAGTTCCATGAAATGGACGACAAGACCGGTCTCGCCGGCGGCCCGGGCGGCATGGAAACAGGCCCTGAGATCGAGCCGGCAGATGAAGTCGTCGAAGGCGGTGGCGAACCCGCCCTTGGCCGGCTTGAAGACCGGCCCGAGCGCCAGCCCGCCGAGCACGATGAGCGCCGATCCGACGAGGGCGAGCTGCTTGACCGGATTGTTCTGGATGTCGAGCATGCGCCCCAGACCGAGCCGGGTGAAGAGCCGCACGAACCAAGCCGAAAAGCAATAGAGCCAAGCCCAGAGCGACGTCAGGAAGGTCGAGTAGAAGAAGACCGCAAAGACGCTGAACAGCGCGAGGATCTCGACCGGCGACGGAATGCGCCCATCCATGAAGACCCAGCTATAGGCATAGATCCCCGCGAAGATGATGGCGGCGGTGACCGCAAGATCGGCGAGCAACAGGGCGATCTGGCCCGAGACCGACTGCACCCGCTCGAACCGGCTCAGCAGCCAGCGGGTTTCGATCAGCGAGACGTAGTCCGGGATGATGTTGACCGCCGCGCCGATCAGGAGCGCCTGCCAGAGGCTCACCGCTCCGAAGATCCGCGAGCCGAAAACACCCAGCACATGTGCGAAGAGCACGTAGAGGACCAGGACCGCCAGCACCGACGCCAGGGCCGAACGCAGGATGCGCTTGGTCGAGAAATGACGCGGTCCGAACACCGTGTCGAACAGGCGGCAGAACTGCGCCGTCCATGTGCTTTCGTAATTTCCACTCAGCCAGTTGGTCAGCTCCGCCTTGAATTCCGGCCGGAAATGGCCCCCGATCCAGAGCATCGCGCCATAGAAGCTTCCCGCCGTCGCGAGGCCGAATGCCCAATACGGCAGCAGCGACCCGAATGCTCTGATTTCTTCGGCTGTCATGTGCACCTTGAACGTGCGCTCGGCACGCTGGCCGTCTGCCCGGATACGGCAATGAAACAATAAGAATTAACGTAGGTTGATCATGTATCGCTAGGCTACAATAGCTTCCTTGCGTCCGCAACTTCCGCGTGTTCGCGCGGCAATCCGCGAGGTGAAGGGAAGCATACCCGGCTCCTGTGGAACCGGGCCGGTATTCGCGGATACGCTCGGCCACCCTGCCCGGCAGTCGCAAACCCCGACCCGGTTTCGAGCGTTTCGCGTCAGGCGACGGCCGCCGTGTCGACGACCTCGAAGTCATGCGTGACCGTCGCGGTCTTGGCCATCATCGCCGAGGCCGAGCAGTACTTCTCCACCGAAAGGCCGATCGCGCGCTCGACCTTCTTCGGGTCGAGCCCGCGCCCCTTGACCACGAAATGCATGTGGATGCGGGTGAAGACCTTCGGCTCTGTCTCGGCGCGGTCGGCGTCGAGCTCGACCACGCAATCCTCGACCGGCTGACGCCCCTTTTCGAGGATGTGCACGACGTCGAAGGCCGAGCAGCCGCCGGTGCCGATCAGCACCAGCTCCATCGGGCTCGGGCCGGGGCGGTGACCGTCGGGGCCGACCGGATTGCCGAAGAGAACATTCTGCCCGGTGCCGGATTCACCGATGAAGGTCCGTTCACCGGCCCATTTGACGCGCGCTTTCATATGCTCCCCCTGCCCTTGGAATCGGCCGCATAATGCGGAGGAGCAGGCACAGCCGCAATACCGCGGATCACGGTGCCGGTCGCCGGTCGCGCCGGCGCGGCGTCAGTGCAGCCGGAACTCCCCCACCACATTGCGCCACTCGCCGGGCGAGATGAGCTTGCGGTGGCAGAAGCGCACCGAATGCAGCGGCCCTTCGATCCGTTCCTGCCAGAACTCGATGAACCGGAAGAGCTCCGGATAGTCCGGTGCGAGGTCGTATTCCTGCCAGATGAAGGAGTTAAGAACGTGCCGGTAGTCCGGCATCCGGTAGTAAAGTTCCGCCGTCGTGAGCCCGTAGCCCTTCAGCATCAGCTCCGTTTCGGCCCCGGGATGTGCTGCCCGCATGATGACCTCCGTCGTTGCCTTATGCGACCATGGTACACGACTCGCGGTTAACGACAATGAAAACAATGTGTTATGAATGCGTTACCGAAGCGGCGCGAAACCCTGGCCGCCGCCATTGCACCCTACGGATGGCATGGGGTATAGTCGCGCACAACAATATCTAGGCAAACAAGAACAACAACAAGGCAAGGGCGAGCATCCGTGACCGACACCCCGGAAACCCCTGAAAACGCTGAGGAAATGCCGAAGCGTCCCGCGTATGACGGCCCCTCGGTCGACATCGCGGAGGAGATGAAGACTGCCTATCTCGATTACGCGATGAGCGTAATCGTTTCCCGCGCGATTCCGGACCTGCGCGACGGCCTGAAACCGGTGCACCGGCGCATCCTCTATGCGATGCACGAGACCGGCAACACGCACGACAAGTCCTACCGCAAGTCGGCGCGCCCGGTCGGCGACGTGATGGGTAAGTACCACCCGCACGGCGACGCGGCGATCTATGACGCGCTGGTGCGGATGGCGCAGGATTTCTCGATGTCGCTGCCGCTTCTGGACGGTCAGGGCAACTTCGGCTCGATGGACGGCGACAACGCGGCGGCGATGCGCTACACCGAGGTGCGGATGGACAAGCCCGCCGCCGCGCTTCTCGCCGATATCGAGAAGGAGACGGTGGATTTCCAGGACAATTACGACGGCAAGGACCGCGAACCGACGGTGCTTCCGGCGCGGTTTCCGAACATGCTCGTCAACGGCGCGGGCGGGATCGCGGTCGGCATGGCGACGAACATCCCGCCGCACAATCTCGGCGAGGTCGTCGATGCGACGCTGGCGCTAATCGACAATCCCGACCTTTCGATGGAAGCGCTGATGGAGATCGTGCCGGCGCCGGACTTTCCGACCGGCGGCATGATCCTCGGTCGCTCCGGGGCTCGGAAAGCCTATCTCGAGGGTCGCGGCTCGGTCATCATCCGCGCCAAGACCCGGGTCGAGGAGATCCGCAAGGACCGCTACGCGATCGTCCTCGACGAGATCCCCTACCAGGTCAACAAGGCCTCGATGATCGAGAAGATCGCCGAGATGGTCCGCGACAAGAAGATCGAGGGCATCGCCCACGTTCAGGACGAATCCGACCGCGTCGGCGTGCGGGTGGTGATCGAGCTCAAGCGCGATTCCACGCCCGAGGTGGTGTTGAACCAGCTATTCCGCTTCACGCCGATGCAGACCTCGTTCGGCTGCAACATGCTGGCGCTGAACGGCGGCCGGCCCGAGACGCTTACTTTGCGCGATTTCCTCACGCATTTCATCAGCTTCCGCGAGGAAGTCGTGGCGCGGCGCACGGCCTATGAGCTCAGGAAGGCGCGCGAACGCAGCCATATCCTCTGCGGTCTCGCGGTGGCGGTGTCGAATGTCGACGAGGTCGTGGCGACGATCCGCTCCTCGGCCGATCCCGCCGAGGCACGCGAGCGCCTGATGACCCGGCTCTGGCCGGCCGCCGACATCGCGGCCTATATCAAGCTGATCGACGATCCCACCCACAAGATGAACGAGGACGGGACCTACAATCTCTCCGAGACTCAGGCCCGCGCGATCCTCGACCTGCGGCTCCAGCGCCTGACGGCGATGGGCGTCAAGGAAGTCACGGACGAACTCCAGGATCTCGCCGCGAAGATCCGGGATTACCTGGAAATCCTCGGCTCGCGCGAGCGGATCATGGCGATCATCTCGGACGAGCTGCGCGAGGTGAAGGAGGCCTTCGCCGTCCCGCGCCGCACCGAGATCGTCGACTGGGCCGGCGACATGGACGACGAGGACCTGATCGAGCGCGAGGACATGGTCGTGACGATCACCTCGGGCGGCTACATCAAGCGCACGCCGCTCGCCGATTTCCGCAGCCAGCGCCGCGGCGGCAAGGGGCTGTCGTCGATGGCCACCAAGGAGGACGACGTCGTCACGACGCTCTTCGTCGCCAACACCCATACCCAGCTTCTGTTCTTCACCACCGACGGCATGGTCTACAAGCTCAAGACCTGGCGCCTGCCCTTGGGTGGCCGCACCGCGAAGGGCAAGGCGATCGTCAACATCCTGCCGATCCCGACCGGCGTCTCGATCGCCGCGATCATGCCGGTCGACGTGCCCGAGGAGGAATGGGAGGACTTGCAGATCTTCTTCGCGACCTCCGAAGGCGACGTGCGCCGCAATGCGCTGTCGGACTTCACCAACGTGAAGTCGAACGGCAAGATCGCGATGAAGCTGCCCGAGGGCGTGAGCCTCGTGAATGCGCGGATCTGCGACGAGAACGACGACGTGATGCTGGTGACCGCGCTCGGCCGCGCGATCCGCTTCCCGACGACCGAGGTGCGCGTCTTCAAGGGCCGCGACTCCACCGGGGTGCGCGGGATCCGCCTCGCGGCCAAGGACAGGGTCGTCTCGATGTCGGTGATCCGGCATTTCGAGGCCGATCCGGCCCAACGCGCCGCCTATCTCAAGCAGCGCCGCCTGATGGCCGGCGTGATCGAGGAGGAGGCCGCGGACGAGGACGAGGAAACCGTGGCCGAGGGCCAGCTTTCCCCCGAACGCTATGCCGAGATGTCGGCCGCCGAAGACCTTATCCTGACGATCAGCGCGAAGGGTTCGGGCAAGATCTCGTCCTCGCACGACTATCCGGTGCGCGGCCGCGGCGGCCAGGGCGTGATGGCGATGGACAAGGCGATGCGCGGCGGTGCGCTCGTCGCCTCCTTCCCGGTGGAGACGGACGACCAGATCATGCTGGCGACCTCCACCGGCCAGTCGATCCGCTGCCCGGTCGAGGGGATCAGCTTCCGCTCGCGCTCGGCCGGCGGCGTCAAGGTCTTCGACACCGCGAAGGGCGAAGAGGTCGTCTCGGTCGCGCGCATCGCCGATCAGGGCGAGGGCGACGATGAGGCGGGCGAGTGAGACGCGGGGCGATCGTAGCAGCAATGGCGACGCCCCGGAGAACATCGCGCCTGGCTGCAGCCCTCACGGGCGCCGTTAAGCCCTCATCAAGTTTTTCCGGTCAGGCTCGGCGTGCAGGCGCCGGGATGCCCGGTGCAATACCCGGAAAGAGGATATCGAGCGGAGGACCAAACATGAGCCTGTCGGAATCGCTGACGCAACTCCAGGGCGCGACGCTGCGGCCCCTGCGCGAGACATTCGGGCTGCTCACGCAAAGGCGGCAGCAGAAGGCGCAGGCCACCGACGCCGAAGCGGCGGCGCGGCGGGCGCCCGCCGATCCCGACTATCTGCGCGACATCGGCATGGCCGTCGACTTCTGATCCGGCGCGGCGGGGTCTTCCCAATTCCGCCCGCATCGCCTAAGTCGCCGATATGGGCAACACACTTCACATCGTCGGCGGCGGCATGGCCGGGTCCGAGGCGGCATGGCAGGCGGCGCGCGCCGGCGTCCCGGTCGTGCTGCACGAGATGCGTCCGAAGGTCGGCACCTTCGCGCACCGGACCGGCAATCTCGCCGAAATGGTCTGTTCTAACTCGTTCCGTTCGGATGACGACGAACGCAATGCCGTCGGTCTCCTGCATTGGGAAATGCGGGCCGCGGACGGGCTGATCATGGCGACGGCCGACCGCCACCGGCTGCCCGCCGGCGGCGCGCTGGCGGTGGACCGCGACCCGTTCTCTGCGGAGATCACCGAACGGCTCAGGTCCCACCCTCTGATCTCGGTCAGCGAGGAGGAGATCACCGAACTGCCGGAGGCGGGCCACTGGATCATCGCGACGGGCCCCCTGACCTCCGGTCCGCTGGCCGAGGCGATCCGCGCCGCGACCGGCGCCGAGGCGCTGGCCTTCTTCGACGCGATCGCGCCCATCGTCTATGCCGAGAGTGTCGACATGTCGGTCGCCTGGATGCAGTCGCGCTACGACAAGGGCGACACCGAGGACGAGCGCACCGCCTACATGAACTGCCCGATGACGCGCGATCAGTACGAAGCCTTCATCGACGCGCTCCTCGCCGCCGACAAGACCGAGTTCCACGAGGGCGAGACGGCCGGCTATTTCGACGGTTGCCTGCCGATCGAGGTCATGGCCGAACGCGGCCGCGAAACGCTGCGTTTCGGGCCGATGAAGCCCGTGGGGCTCACCAATGCGCACCGGCCGGATGTGAAGCCCTATGCGGTGGTGCAGCTTCGCCGCGACAACGCGCTCGGCACGCTCTACAATATCGTCGGCTTCCAGACCAAGATGAAGTACGGCGCACAAACCGAGGTTTTCCGTAGGATTCCCGGCCTTGAGAACGCGAACTTCGCGCGGCTCGGCGGCATCCACCGCAACACCTTCATCAACTCGCCGACGCTTCTGGATGCAAGGATGCGGCTGAAGTCGCGACCCAGTATCCGCTTCGCCGGCCAGATCACCGGCGTCGAGGGCTATGTCGAAAGCGCGGCGATGGGGCTTCTTGCCGGCCGCATGGCGGCGGCCGAGATCCTCGGCCGCGACCTTGCGCCGCCCGCGCCGGAGACCGCGATGGGCGCCCTGATCACCCACATCACCGGCGGCGCCGATGCGAAGACCTTCCAGCCGATGAACGTCAATTTCGGGCTCTTCCCGCCGATCGACGCCAAGGGCGGACGGAGGGGCCGCAAGGACCGCTACAAGGCCTATACGGACCGGGCGAAAACCGCCTTTTCCGAATGGCTTGCCGCGCAGGGCTGATGCGGACGCGGTTCGCCCCCTCGCCGACCGGCCCCCTCCATCTCGGCCATGCCTTCGCGGCGATCCTCGCCCACGACATGGCGCGCGCGGCGGGCGGCGAGTTCCTGATCCGGATCGAGGATATCGACCGCGCCCGCGCCCGGCCGGAATGGGAGGAACAGATCTACGACGATCTGGCCTGGCTCGGCCTCGGCTGGGAGACGCCGGTGATGCGGCAGTCGGAGCGGCTCATGGCCTATGACCGGGCGCTCGACGATCTCTGGGCGCGCGGCGCGCTCTATCCCTGCGCCTGCACGCGCCGCGACATAGACGCGGCACTGAGCGCCCCGCAGGAAGGCGCCGAACCGCTCGTCGGGCCCGACGGTCTCATCTATCCCGGCAGCTGCCGCCGGCCGAAGGACGGCATTCCGCACATCCAGAAACCGCGCCCCGCCGGCGCCGCGCTCAGGCTCGACATCGCCGCGGGAATCGGTGGCTTCGGATTCGACCCGGATTCGCCAGAAGTTGCGTTCGGCTTCGAAGAAACCGGCGCCGGCCCGGCCGGCGAGGCCGGCCGCATTGCGACGCCGGCGGCGGACTATTCCCGCCTGATCGGCGACGCAGTGATGGCGCGGCGCGACATGGGCACCTCCTACCACCTGTCGGTGGTGATCGACGACGCGGCACAGGGCATCACCCATGTCACCCGCGGCGCCGACCTGTTCGAGGCGACGCGGCTGCACGTGCTGTTGCAGCGGCTCCTCGGCCTGCCGACGCCTGTCTACCACCACCATCGCCTGATCCGGGACGAGAATGGCAAGCGGCTCGCAAAGCGCGACGATGCCCGCGCGATCGCCCGGTTCCGCGCCGACGGCGCAAGCCCCGCCGATATCCGCCGGATGGTCGGCCTCGGCTGACCTTCCCCTTCATCTTGCCAGAAATATCCCCGCCGGAGGCTCCCGCCCTCGCGGCAGGTTCAGGCCTCGGGGGTCATGAGCTCCGTCTCGGACCCGTCACGGATCCCGGTATAGAAGCACGACCGGCGATTAGTGTGGCAGGCGGGCCCCACCTGCTCGACCAGCACCAGCAGGCAGTCGCGGTCGCAGTCCACCCGCATCTCGACCAGTTCCTGCACATGCCCCGACGTCTCGCCCTTGACCCAGAAGGCCGCCCGCGAGCGCGACCAGTAGGTGACGCGCCCGGTCGCCAGCGTCCGCGCCACCGCCTCCGCGTTCATCCAGGCGAGCATCAGCACCTCGCCGGTAGATGCGTCCTGCGCGATGGCCGGAATGAGGCCGCGGTCGTCATAGGTCAAAGTCGCCGGATCAAAACGCATCGCGCCACCTTTTCAATGCCCGCCTGTTTGGCCTATCTAGGGAGGAACTGCCGCCGAGGAAAGCCATGAGCGACACCGATCTCATCAAGCTCTATTCGCAGCGCATCCTGGCGCTGGCGGCCGACATCCCGCATTCGAAGCGGCTCGAACTCCCGACGGTGACGGTCCGCAAGCGCTCGCCGCTCTGCGGCTCGACGGTGACGGTCGATGTCGTGGTCGAGGGCGGAAGGATCGCCGATTACGGTCAGGACGTGAAGGCCTGCGCGCTCGGCCAGGCCTCGGCGGCATTGTCAGGCGCGGCGATGATCGGGCGCACGCGGGCCGAGGTCGAACGCGCCCGCGACGAGCTCAGGGCGATGCTGAAGGAGGGCGGGCCCGTCCCCTCGGCGCCGTTCACGGGCTACGAGGCGCTCATGCCCGCGCGCGACTTCAAGAACCGCCACGCCTCGATCCTTCTCGCGCTCGAAGCCACGGCCGAGGCGATGGCCCAGGCCGAAGCGGCGGCCTGACAGCGCCGCGCAACCCGATCCACCGCCAAAAAGACCGCCGCGCCCTTGCGGACGCGGCGGCAGTCAGCGATTTCCGCTTTCCGGACGCTTGGGCTTGGGGAGCCACGGATCGGGGACAGGCGTTTTCCGGGCGGGGAACCGCGAGGCAGGAACGGGTCAGACGAGGCTCGGCAGATGCAGCCCGACGATCAGCATGAGAACCAGCGACAGGAGGCCGGCGGTATCCTGCACCAGAGTGCCGCGCGCGCGGATCAGGACGGATTTCAGGTCGGTCTTCATCGGGTCACCCCTTTGATTGCGTCTCTGTTGCTATTTTGTTCTCACATTTCGGCGGCCCTGTAAAGAACTTTTTAAGAACTTTTGGAGAACCGGGGCAGAACGCCCGTCAGCCGACCGTGATGAGCCGGATCGCCCGGTCCTGCTCCATCAGCCATAGGAGCACGCGCGCCGCCTCGCCGCGCGGCGAGGTGAGCGTGGGATCGTCGGCAAGCAGCTTGCGCGCATCGCTCTGCGCCACGGCCATCAGCGCCGCCTGCCGCTCCAGGTCGGCGATGCGGAATTTCGGCAGGCCCGATTGCGCGGTGCCGATCAGGTCGCCCGCGCCGCGCATCACGAGGTCCTCCTCGGCGATGCGGAACCCGTCCTCGGTTTCGCGCAGAATCGACAGGCGGCGCTCGGCGCCCTCGCCGAGCGGCGGCTGATACATCAAGAGACAGGTCGAGTCGGCCGAACCGCGCCCGACCCGGCCGCGAAGCTGGTGGAGCTGCGCGAGCCCGAAGATCTCCGCCCGCTCGATCACCATGATCGAGGCGTTGGGCACGTTCACCCCCACCTCGATCACCGTCGTCGCGACGAGAACCTGCGTGCGGCCGGCGACGAAGGCGGCCATCGCGGCGTCCTTCTCGGCGGGCGGCATCTGGCCGTGGACGAGGCCCACCACGCCTTCGCCAAGCGAAGCGCGAAGCGCCTTGAACCGCTCCTCGGCCGCGGTCAGGTCGACGAGCTCGCTTTCCTCGACCAGCGGGCAGACCCAATAGGCCTGCCGCCCGTCGGCCACCGCCTGCCGCAGATGCTCCACCACCTCGTCGTAGCGCCCGGCAGAGACGAGCGCGGTCTTCACCGGCTTCCGCCCCGCCGGCTTCTCGTCGAGCACCGAGACATCCATGTCGCCGTATTGCGCAAGGCTCAGCGAGCGCGGAATCGGCGTCGCCGTCATCACCAGCACATCCGCGGTCACGCCCTTGGCGCCAAGCTCCATCCGCTGCGCCACCCCGAAACGGTGCTGTTCGTCGATGATGGCGAGGCGGAGGTCGTGAAACTCCACATCCTTCTGGAAGACGGCATGGGTGCCGACGAGGATCTGGATCCTGCCCTCGGCCAGCGCCTTCAGCTTCGCCGCGCGCTCGGTGCCCTTGTCGCGGCCGGTGAGGATCTCGAGCACCACACCGGCATCCTCCGCCAAGGGCCGGAGCCCGTCGAGATGCTGGCGGGCGAGGATCTCGGTCGGGGCCATCATCACCCCCTGCCCGCCCGCCTCGACCGCGACCAGAAGCGCCATGAACGCCACCAGCGTCTTGCCCGATCCGACATCGCCCTGGAGAAGCCGGCTCATCCGCTTTTCCGAGCCCATGTCATCGGCGATCTCGCGGATCGCGCGGTCCTGCGCGGCGGTCGGCCGGTAGGGCAGCGCCGCCAGCACCTTGCGCTGGTATTCGCCGGTCGCCCGGCTCGCCCGGCCCTTGCCGCGCCGGATCGAGGCGCGGGCCAGCGCGAGCGTCAGCTGATGCGCGAAAAGCTCGTCATAGGCGAGCCGCTGCCGCGCCGGCACCTCGGCAGCGAGAGCGGAGAGGTTCGCGGGCGCATGGGCGGCGCGGACCGCCTCGGTCCAGCCCGGCCACTTCTCGCGCGCCTTCAGGCCCGGGTCGATCCAGTCGGCAAGTTCCGGCACCCGCGCGAGCGTCGCGGCCACCGCCTTCTGGATCACCTTCTGGGTGATGCCGGCGGTCAGCGGATAGACCGGCTCGAACTCCGGCAGATCGCGCGCCTCCTCGGGGCGCAGGATATGGTCGGGATGGACGATCTGCGCCATGCCGTCGAAAAGCTCCGCCTTGCCCGAGACGACGCGCCGCTGGCCGGTCGGCAGCTGCTTTTGCAGGTAGTCGGCCTTGGCGTGGAAGAAGACGAGCTGGAACTCGGTCTCCGCGTCGCGGACGAAGACCCGCGCGGGGCCGCCCTTGCGGCGCGCGGGCACATGGGCGCCGACCTCGACCTCCACGGTGACGGTGGCCGGCAACTGCGCCTCGCGGATCGAGCGCCGGAGGCGGCGGTCGGTGCCGGCATAGGGCAGCGTGAAAAGAAGGTCGCGCGGCCTCTCGACGCCCATCTGAGCGAAATGCTTGGCGGTTTTCGCGCCGACACCCTCGAGCGTCTCAAGCTCCGCGAAAAGCGGAAAGAGAACCGCAGGCCGGCTCATGCGCCGACGAGCCGCAGCCAGGCATCCTCGTCGATCGTCTCGATGCCGAGCGCTTCCGCCTGCTTGGCCTTCGATCCCGCGCCGGGCCCCGCGATCACGAGGTCCGTCTTGGCGGAGACCGAGCCCGCGACCTTGGCGCCCAGAGCCTCGGCCCGCGCCTTGGCCTCGGCGCGGGTCATCTTCTCGAGGGTTCCGGTGAAGACCAGCGTCTTGCCGGCGACCGGGCTGCCTTCGGTCTGCGGTCGCGCCACCTCCTGCACGTCGAGCTGCGCCACGAGCCGGTCGATCGAGGCGCGCTCAGCCTCCTGATGGAAGGCGCCAACGACCGAGGCGGCCAGGACGCCGCCCACGCCGTCGATCGCGGTGAGATCGGCCCATTCAGGCCCCTCGCCGATCGTCGCCTGCGTCATCGCCCGTTCGAAGGCCGCCCAGTTGCCGTAATGCCGCGCGAGAAGCTTCGCAGCACTTTCCCCGACATGGCGGATGCCGAGCGCGAAGATCAATCGGTCGAGCTGGATTTTCCGTTTTTCCTCAATCGCCTGGAAGAGCTTGCTCACGGATTTCTCCCCGAAGCCGTCGCGGTTCTTCAGCTTGGCGAGGTTCTGCGCGTCGCGCTCGGCAAGCGTGAAAATATCCGCCGGCTCGCGGATCGGCAGTGTGTCGTCGGCATGGAACATCTCGATCTGCCGCGCGCCGAGCCCTTCGATGTCGAAGGCCCCGCGCGAGACGAAATGCTTCAGATTTTCAACGGCCTGCGCCGGGCAGATGAGACCGCCCGTGCAGCGGCGGACGGCGTCGCCGGGCTCGCGGACCGCGTCGGAGCCGCACTCCGGACAGCGGGTCGGGAACGCATAGGGCTCCGCCTCGGCGGGGCGCTTGGACAGATCCACATCGGCCACTTTCGGGATCACGTCTCCGGCGCGGTAGACCTGAACCCAGTCGCCCACCCGGATGTCCTTGCCCTCGCGGATCGGATTGCCCTTGGCGTCGCGGCCGGCGATGTAGTCCTCGTTGTGAAGCGTCGCGTTCGAGACAACGACGCCGCCTACCGTGACCGGCGTGAGCCGCGCGACCGGGCTCAGCGCGCCGGTGCGGCCGACCTGTATGTCGATCGCCTCGAGCCGGGTCCAGGCCAGTTCGGCGGGGAACTTGTGGGCGATCGCCCAGCGGGGCGTCGTGGAGCGGAAACCGAGGCGGCGTTGCAGGCCGAGGTCGTCGACCTTGTAGACCACGCCATCGATGTCGTAGCCGAGCGTGGCGCGTTTCTGCTCGATCTCGCGGTAGATGGCCAGAAGCGCATCCGGCCCTTCGCAGCGGCGGGTGAGCGGGTTCGTGGCGAATCCGAGCGCCTTCAGCCGGTTGACGGCCTCCATCTGCGTCGCGGCCAGTGGCGCGGAAGCCTCGCCCCAGCCATAGGCGAAGAACCGGAGCGGCCGGACGGCGGTGATGGCGGGGTCGAGCTGGCGCAGCGAACCGGCCGCCGCGTTGCGCGGATTGGCGAAGGTCTTGCCGCCGGTCTCGGCCTGGCGTTCGTTCAGGGCGGCGAAATCGGCGTGGCTCATATAGACCTCGCCGCGCACTTCGAGAACTTCCGGCGCGCCCTCGAGCGTCTGGGGAATATCCGCGATGGTGCGGGCGTTCTCGGTAACGTTCTCGCCGGTTTCGCCGTCGCCGCGCGTCGCGGCCTGAACGAGGCGGCCGACCTCGTAGCGCAGGCTCAGCGACAATCCGTCGATCTTGGGCTCGGCCGTAAAGGCGAGCGGCGCCTCCGCCCCGAGGTTCAGATAGCGGCGGATGCGGTCGTCGAACTCGGTGATCTCCTCGGCGTCGAAGGCGTTTTCGAGGCTGAGCATGCGCACCGCGTGGCGGACCTTGGCGAAGGTTTCCGACGGGGCGGCGCCGACCTGCCGCGTGGGGCTTTCCGCAGTTGCGAGGTCAGGAAAACGCGCCTCGATGTCCAGAAGCCGCCGCTTCAGCGCGTCGTAATCGGCGTCGCTGATATCGGGGGCATCCTCGACGTGATAGGCGCGGTTCGCGCGACCCACCGCCTCGGCGAGCCGCGCCCATTCCCGTTCGGCCGCATCGCGCCCCGGCACCTCGACGGGCACTGCACCGGGGCCAGCCTCGGCGTCACGACCGCCGCCAGGCGACTTTCTGTCTGTGGACTTCTTCTCGGCCGACATGACTGGACCTCTCCGAACCGTCCCCGCAGTGTTAGGGTGCCGGCCCGGAGAGGTCCAGTCTTGCCGTTGGGGCCCTGCCCCTGCCCCGGCCGCCCCCGCGCCGGGAGCGTCCGTCAGGCGCCAACAGCCAGTTTCCGACCGGTTTCGGACGAAGCCGGTTCCCGCAGCACATAGCCGCGCCCCCAGACGGTTTCGATGTAGTTGTCGCCCCCGGTGGCCTCGGCAAGCTTCTTGCGGAGCTTGCAGATGAAGACATCGATGATCTTCAGTTCGGGCTCATCCATGCCGCCGTAGAGATGATTGAGAAACATCTCCTTCGTCAGCGTCGTGCCCTTCCTGAGGCTCAGGAGTTCCAGCATCTGGTATTCCTTGCCGGTGAGGTGAACGGTCTGGCCATCCACCTCCACGGTCTTGGCGTCGAGATTGACGTCGATCCTTCCGGTCCTGATGATCGACTGCGCGTGCCCCTTGGAACGGCGGATGATCGCGTGGATGCGCGCCACGAGTTCCTCGCGGTGGAAGGGCTTGGTCATGTAGTCGTCCGCGCCGAAGCCGAAGCCGCGGATCTTGTTTTCGGTGTCATCCGCGCCGCTCAGGATCAGGATCGGAGTCTGGACCTTCGACATCCGGAGTTGGCGCAGCACCTCATGACCGTTCATGTCCGGCAGGTTGAGGTCGAGAAGGATGAGATCATAGTCATAGAGCTTGGCCAGATCGATGCCTTCCTCGCCAAGATCTGTGCAATAGACATTGAGATTGGCATGGGTCAGCATCAACTCGATACTGCGGGACGTGGTCGGGTCGTCTTCCACCAACAGAATTCTCATCACGCGCACTCCGCATTAATCACTCAATTTTCCCGACATTGCCGCAGATTAGTTAATCGCAAGTTACCGTCGTGTTTCAGTGTCGAGTCTCAACCTATGGTCGACGGTATTTCTGGATCTCGGTGACTTTCAATCCCTTTTCGCCATGCCGTTCGACAGCGGCGCACCAGATCGCGAACTCCTCCTCGCTGAGCGCGTAGCGGTCGAGCGCCTCCTCGCGCGACAGAAGACCGTTTGCCACGGCCTTGACGACCTTCGCCTTGCGGCTTGCGACCCATCGCCGCGTCTCGTTCGGCGGCAGATCGGCACGCGTCATCATCGTCCCGTCCGGAAGCGTGACGGCCCTCGGGCCGTCGAGCCTTTTCAGATACATAGTCCACCCCTTTGTCTTCACCCGGGGACGAGGCTGCGCCCGCAGGCTTAAGGACGGGTGAAACCGCGACTTGTGAGTGTCGAGGATTTTCTTATATTCCTTCGGATCCGACCGGAGGCCCCATGGCGCTTGACGATACGAAGCTGAACTCGCTCGGCCTGCCGAAGCGCCCCGCGGACACGCGGGTCGTCGTCGCCATGTCCGGCGGCGTCGATTCCTCGGTCGTGGCCGCTATGCTCGCCGAGGAAGGCTACGACGTCGTGGGCGTGACGCTGCAGCTCTACGACCACGGCGCCGCGCTGGCGAAGAAGGGCGCCTGCTGCGCCGGCCAGGACATCCACGACGCGCGCCGCGTCGCCGAGGCGATGGGCTTTCCCCATTACGTGCTCGACTACGAGAACATGTTCCGCGAGGCGGTGATCGACGAGTTCGCCGACGCCTACCTGGCCGGAGCGACGCCGGTGCCCTGCATCCGATGCAATGAGCGGGTGAAGTTCAAGGACCTTCTGGGCACCGCCAAGGACCTCGACGCCGACTGCATGGCGACCGGGCATTACATCCAGCGCAAGATGGGTCCGAACGGGCCCGAACTGCATTGCGCGGCCGATGCCAACCGCGACCAGAGCTATTTCCTGTTCTCCACGACGCCGGAGCAGCTCGACTACCTGCGCTTCCCGCTCGGCCATCTCGCCTCGAAGGCCGAGACGCGGGCGCTGGCGGCCAGGTACGGGCTGAGCGTGGCCGACAAGCCCGACAGCCAGGACATCTGCTTCGTGCCGAACGGAAACTACGCCAGCGTGATCGAGAAGCTGCGCCCGGGCGCCGCCGATCCGGGCGAGATCGTCGACATGGACGGCAATGTCCTCGGCGACCACCGCGGCGTGATCCACTACACGATCGGCCAGCGCCGCGGTCTCGGCATCGGCGGGCTCGCCGATCCGCTCTATGTCGTGAAGCTCGATCCCGAGACGCGCCGGGTGATCGTCGGGCCGAAGGAGGCGCTGTCGACGCGCACCGTGCCGGTCCGCGAGATCAACTGGCTCGGCGACGCAGCCTTCGAGGGCGCCGCGGAATGGCCGGTCAATGTCCGCATCCGTTCGACTCGGCCGCCGCGGCCGGCGGTGATCCGGCCGGTTTCGGCCACCGAGGCCGAGGTCGAGCTGCTCGATCCCGAGGAAGGCGTCAGCCCCGGCCAGGCCTGCGTGTTCTACGAGACCGGCGGCAGCCGCATCCTCGGCGGCGGCTGGATCTGGCGCGGCCGTTGAGCGGTCGGACGGCCTCCCGTCGCCATCACCATCCTGTGAACCACGCGATTGTGCGGACGATATGACCGCGCTTTCCCTTAGGTTGAGCCATCTGCCAAGGAGGACATGATGACTCACACCATCAATCGCCGCGGCCTTCTCAAAGGAACGGCACTGACTCTCGCGGCCTCGCCCTTCGTGGGCATGGCCAAGGCCGATGTCGTGCCGGGGCAGGACGACTTCGATTACGAGGTGACCCGCACCGAGGATGAATGGCGCGCAATGCTCGACGACAACGAGTATGCGGTGCTGCGGATGGGCGACACCGAGGAGCCCAAGTCAAGCCCGCTCTGGAACGAGATGAGCGCGGGCAATTATTACTGCAAGGGCTGCGACTTGCATGTCTACGAATCGCCCTGGAAGGTCGAGGTCGACAAGGGCTGGGCCTTCTTCCGGCAATCGGTTCCGAACTCGATGCTGATGAACATCGACTGGCCGGCGGATGCAGGCCAAGATCCGGCCTTCGCGCGGCTCACGATGATCGAGGCGCATTGCCGCCGCTGCGGCAGCCATCTCGGCCATATCTTGACGGTCGAGAACCAGACGCTGCACTGCATCAACGGCGCGGCGCTGACCTTCACTCCCGAATCGGCCTGATCGGGGGCCACCACTCACGCACAGCGAAGCCGGCGGATCACTGACCGTGCGGCGCGCAGACCGGGCGCCTCGGCGCCGCGGCCGAGGCGATCCATTGTGACCTCCATCGCCGCGAACTGAACCTCCCGCTCCTTATCGTCGTCGATGAGCCTAGCCAGCGCGCCGGCAATCGGCCCCGGCTGGCAGGCCGGGCCGAGGAACTCCGGCACTGCGCGGGTCTCCGACACGATATTGACGAGCGTCACCGTGTCGATGAGTGCGGCGCGTTTCATCATCCACCAGGTCAGCCGGTTGAAATCATGCGCGATGACCATCGGCACGCGGTTCGCCGCAAGCTCCAGGCTGACCGTCCCCGAGGCGGCGAGCGCGAGGTCCGCCGCCGCGAAGGCCGCGCGTTTCTCCCTTGCGTCCTCGATCACGAGCGGCGCGACCTTCCAGCGCGCGGCGATCTCACGCACGAGCGGCGCCACGCCGCGCACGGTGGGGATGGCGACGCGCAGCCCCGGTTCGCGGTCGCGCAGCCGCGCGATCGCCTCCTCGAAGCGCGGCGCGAGGCGCGTGACCTCACCCTTTCGGGAACCGGGCAGGCAGAGCAGCAGCGGTTGGTCGGAGCCGATCGCATGCGTGTCGCGGAACGAAGCGGCCTCCTCCTCGCCGGCTCGCGGCTCGGCCACGACCGGGTGGCCGACGAAGTCGCAGCTCATCCCCGCGGCTTCCATATAGGGCGGCTCGAACGGGAAGAGCGCGAGCACGTGGTCGATCACCGGCGCCATCTTCGCGGCGCGGCCCGGGCGCCAGGCCCAGACCGTGGGCGCGACGTAGTGGATGGTCCTCAGTGCCGGGTTCGCGGCACGGGCCGCGCGCGCCACCCGCAGGCAGAAATCGGGACTGTCGATGGTGATGAGCGCATCCGGCGCGAGCGCCGTCACCTCGGCCGCCATCTCGGCGATGCGGCGCGTGAGATGGCGGTATTTCGGCAGGACCTCGATGAGGCCCATGACCGACAGTTCCTCCATCGGAAAGAGGCTCGTCAGCCCCACGGCCTCCATCTTCGGCCCCCCGACGCCGTGAAAGGTCACGCCCGGCGCCAGTTCCTTCAATCCGGCCATGAGTGCGGCCCCGAGGGCATCGCCGGAGGCTTCGCCCGCGATCAGGAAGAGCCTCACGGCTCCCGCGCCCAGAGGAAGAGCCCGGCCGCCACGGCCTCCGCGATCATCCGGTCGCGGTCGAGGCAGATCACGCCGCCCGCTTCCCAGGCGATGCCGGCAAGACCGGCGCCCGCCGCCGCCAGGACCGTCGCGGGGCCGAGCGCCGGCAGGTCGACGCGGCGGTCCTGGCCGGGTTTCGGCGCCTTGTAGAAGACCCCCCTGGCCCCGTTCGGGTTCGGGCGCAGCCCCGCATGTTCGGCCGCGAAGGCCAGCATCGCGTCGGTGCCGGGAAGGCTTTCGATGGCAAGGCAGAGCCCCTGCGCGACCACCGCGCCCTGACCGACATCGAGGGCGCCGAGCCCTGCGACGATCTCGGCGGCGCGGCTGACATCCTTGCGGTCGGCCTCGGACGGCTCACCGGTCAAAAGCCCCGGGCCGGGAACGAGGTCGGGGCTGATCTCGGCGATGCCGACCACCGTGAAATCCCAGTCCTCGAAGATCGCCACGACCTCGCGCAAAAGCGCGTCGTCGCCCTTCTGGACGGCGCCGAGCAGTCGCGGAACCAGCGTCGCGGTCCGCGCGTCGATCAGTTCCGGCTCCAGCCGCGGGCGGCGGAGCGAGCCGGCGAAGGCGACGCGCGTTACCCCGGCGTCGGCGAGTTGGTCGAGGAACGGCGCGAGCCGTTCGACACGGAACCGGATCGGCTCGACGCCCGCGATCTCGGCCGGGAAACCGTCCATCTCGGCGATCAGGCACGCCTCGCCGCGCGCCGCGAGCGCCGCGGCCAGATGGGCCGGCAAGGCCCCCTGCCCGGCAATGATCGCAGTCTTGGTCATCGCGGCGTCAGGAACGAACGGTCGGACGGGCCGAGAATGAAATCGAGGATCTCCTGGACCAGCGCGCTGTCGCTGCCGGCCTCGGCGCGGGCGCGGGCGGTTTCGCGGAACGTGCCCTTCCCCAAGGCGGCGACGAGATCGCGCAGGGCCGCGATCTCGGAGCGGCCGGCACCGCGGCGCTTGAGCCCGACGAGGTTCAGCCCGTCGAGAACGCCGCGCGGCCCCTGCACGAGCCCGTGCGGGATCACGTCGGCCGTGACCATCGTCACCGCGCCGATCATCGCGCCGCGGCCGATACGGACGAACTGGTGCACGCCCGAGAGACCGCCGACGATGACCTCGTCCTCGAGCACGCAATGCCCGGCCAGCGCGGCGTTGTTGACGAGGATCACGCGATTGCTGATCTGGCAGTCATGGGCGACATGGGCGCCGGCCATGAACAGGCAGTCGTCGCCCACCCGCGTCACCCCGCCGCCACCCTCGGTGCCGATGTTCATCGTCACATGCTCGCGGATGCGGTTGCGCGCGCCGACGATCAGCCGGGTCTCTTCGCCCTTGAACTTCAGGTCCTGCGGGACCTCGCCGAGCGTGGCGAAGGGGAAGACCACCGTGCCGTCGCCGATCTCGGTCCGGCCGGTGATGACCGCGTGGCTCTTGACCTCGACGCCGCGGCCGAGCACGACCTCGGGCCCGATCAGGCAGAACGGGCCGATGCGGCAGTCCTCCCCGATCGCGGCACCCGCCTCGACATGCGCCGAGGGATGAATGAGGGCGCTGGCTGCAATGGACATACTCAGTCCCGGACGTCCAGCATCGCCGTCACGTCGGCTTCGCAGGCCAGTTGCCCGTCGACCATGGCGGCGCCGTGGAACTTC
This sequence comes from Albidovulum sp., assembly GCA_041630175.1. Lineage (GTDB taxonomy): Bacteria > Pseudomonadota > Alphaproteobacteria > Rhodobacterales > Rhodobacteraceae > Albidovulum. The sequence goes on along the minus strand of JBFKMA010000001.1, from coordinate 6,309 downwards.
CAGATCTTGCCGCCGCCGCGCTTGACGGTCATGTGCAGCTCCAGCACGTCGCCGGGCACCACCTTGCGGCGGAACTTGCAGGCGTCGATCGACATGAAATAGACCAAGAGGTCGCGTCCGATCAGATCGAGCGACACGCCCACCAGGACCGCCGCCGTCTGCGCCATAGCCTCGACGATGGTGACGCCGGGCATGATCGGGGTCTGCGGGAAATGGCCCTGGAAATGCGGCTCGTTGAACGTGACGTTCTTGACGCCGACGCAGCCCTTGTGCGGGACGATGTCGCGCACCTTGTCGATCAGCAGGAACGGGTAGCGATGAGGGATGATCCGCTGGATAAGGTGGATGTCGGCCTCGGTGATCGGCTCGGCGGTCATGCGTTCTCCTCTCCAGGGGGATGTCGATCGGGTCTAGCTAGCAACTCGGTTCCCTGCTGGCAAGCATCTGCGCTCAGTCCCCGGACGGGGTGTCGTCGCCCGGATCCGGCTGCGCTTGCTCGGTTCCGGGCGGGGGCGGGTCGTCGCCCTCGCCGAGTGCCTCGTCGATGCGGGCGATCATTTCGTCGGTAACGTCGATCTCCTCGGCGGATAAAAAGATCGCCCGCGAATCCAGTACCGCCAACGCGCCGCGGCTGCGCACCACCTCGCCGATCACCGGGAAGGCGGCGGCAAGGAAGCGCTGGCGCTCGGTGTCGTGCATGCGGCCGATGGCGCGGGCCTTGGCATCCTGGGTCTGGCGGATCTCGGTGACGCGGGCGTCGAAGGCATCGGCAGCCGCGCGGAACTCCGCCGCCGCCATCGTCGCGCGCCGTTCGGTCAGCGCCTTTTCCTCGGCCGTCAGTTCCGCCTCGATGCCCCGGTTCTCGGCCGCGAGGGCGGCCGAGGCTTCCTCGATCCGCTGTGCGGCGCGCTTGCCCCACAGCGTCTCGTTGAAGAGCCGTTCCTGATCGAGGGTGAGGATCGGGCTCGGCGCCGGCACGGCCTCCTGCGCCGGCGCCACGCCGGCGGCGAGAAACAGTGCCGCCAGCGCCGCGATGACCCCGCGCATCAGAACCGGGTCGACACGGTCAGGTCGAAGTTCTGCTCCTTGTCGAAGCTTTCCTTCACCACCGCCTTGGAAAAGTTGAAGCGCAGGGGCCCGAGCGGCGTATCCCAGAAGATCGAGACGCCGATCGCACTGCGCAGGCTCAGGCCGTCGTCGATCGTCCCGCCGAGCGTGTCGTCAAGCCCCCAGACCGAGCCCACATCGGCGAACAGGCCTCCGGTGATGCCGTATTCCTCGGGAAGGCCAAGCGGGAACTCCGCCTCGAGCCGGGCGACGGCGAAGTAGTTGCCGCCGACCGCGTCCTCGTTCGGCACCGTCAGGTCGCGCGGACCGATGCCGTTCGGCTCGAAGCCACGGATCTTGCCGTTGCCGGTGAAGCGGTCGACGAGCCGGCTGTCGCCATCCCAGGTCACGACCGCGCCGCCTTCGAGTTCGGCCCTGAGCGTCACCTCCTCGCGGAAGGCCCTTTGCTGGTAGGAGGCAAGCCCCGTCGTCGTCACCGACTTGATATCGCCGCCGACGCCCGCGAAATCCTGGCCGAAACGCAATTGCACCCAGCGATTGGGATCGATCCCGCCAATGCGCGTGTTGTAGCTGTAGGTATAGCCGAGCGCGCTGGTGATCTCGTCACCGCGGGCTTCGTCGTCCTTGAGCAGCTGCGAGGAATCGGCATCGACGCTGAAGATCTCGTCCTGCGAGATCTTGTAGCGCAGTTCCAGCCGGCCGAACTCGCTGACCGGGAACTCGATCGACGGAGAGAAGCCGAGACGCCGCGTGGAATAGTCGGAATTGTCGTTGTCGGTCGTGGCGTAATATGCCGTGAAGCGGAACCGAAGGTCGCGGTCGAGGAAGGCCGGCTCCATGAAGGTGATCGAGCTGTTCTGGTTGTCGGTGCCGGTGGCGAGATTGAGGCTCACGAGTTGGCCGCGGCCAAGGAAGTTCGCCTCGGTCAGACCGACCGTGAAGCCGATACCGTTCGCCACGCTGTAGTTAGCACCGAAGGTGAGCGAGCCGGTGGGCTTTTCCTCGACATCGACATCGACGATCACCTGATCGGACGCCGTACCCTGCCGGGCATCGACCTCGGCGGTCTCGAAGAAGCCGAGCGCGCGGATGCGCTCGGCGGCCTGGCGGATCTCGCGCGGGTTGAACGGGTCGCCCTCCACGGTCCGGAACTGGCGCCGGATGACCTTGTCGAGCGTCGTGGCATTGCCCTCGATGTCGATGCGCTCGACGAAGACGCGCGGCCCCTTGGTCAGCGCGAAGGTGATGTCCAGCGTCTGGCTGCGTTCGTTGCGCGTGATGCGCGGAACGATGTTCATGAAGTTCACGCCCTGCCGGAGCGCGACCGTCTCCATCCGGGTGATCGTGTTGTCGACATCGCTCGGCGAATAGGTCCGGCCCGAACGGATGCGCACCACATCGGCATATTCGGCCGCATCGACGCCTTCGTATTCGCTGACCGTGGTGATGTTGCCGAACTTGTAGCTGAGCCCTTCGCGCACCGCGAAGGTCAGGAAGAAGGCGTCGCGTTCGCGCGAAAACTCGCGAGAGACCGAAAGGACCTGGAAGTCGATATAGCCGCGCGAGCGGTAGAAGTCGGTCAAGAGTTGCTTGTCGAACTCGATCCGGTCGGCGATGAACGTGTCGCGCTGGATCAGGTTGCGCAGCAGCCCGGCCTGCTTGGTCTCGAGCACCTGGCGCAGGCGGCGGTCGGAATAGGCGCGGTTGCCGGTGAAGGAAAGCCGCTCGATCTCGGTCACCCGGCCTTCACGAATCTCGAAGACCAGGTCGACGCGGTTGCCGTCACGCTCGATGATGCGCGGCTCGACCCGCGCGGCGAGCCGGCCGGCCACGGAATAGGCCTCGACGATCGCGGCGGCGTCGGCCTCGGCCTGGGCGACCGAATAGACGCGCCGCGATTGCGACTTGATCACCTCGAAGAGATTCTCGTCCTTCAGGCGCTTGTTGCCCTCGAAGGCCACGACGTTGATCGTGGGGTTCTCGGTGACGCGGATGATCAGCGTCCCGCCGGAGGGCACCAGTTCGACACTCGCGAAGAGACCCGAGGCGTTCAGCCGCTGGGCCGCATCATTGAGCCCGGCCTCGCTGACGCTCTCGCCTTGGGCGATTCCGGCGAACTTGACGATGGTCGCCGGCTCGATGCGTTCATTGCCTTCGACGACGATCCGGGAAAACGCGAAGTTCTGCGCGATCGCCTGAGTGAAGAAAAGCCCGCAAACCACCGTGAAAACGATGAAAACGGCATTCCTAATCCGACGCGCGTGGGCGTCGCCGACACCCAATGCGCCTTGCCCGCCCGCGAACATGCTCTGCCCCCTGAAATTTATCTCACTGTCCTGCGCAAGTGACTATCGGGAAAGGCCGGGCTTGTCAAAAGCCGCGGCGCGCCCAACGGGGTGGGCGCGCCGCGAACTGGAAGACGAGGTGAGACCTGCCGGGTTCAGTGCATGAAATGGAGTTCCGGCGCCTGCAGGCTGGTCAGTTCCGCGCCGATGAACGCGGCAGCCGCAAGGCACGCGACGATGGCGAAGGGAAACAGGATCCGGTCGAGGCTGATTTCAAGAACCAGCGAAACGCCGCGATAACCGCTCTGGATGAGTTGCATGGGCCAAGCCTCCCGACGTGTTGCTCAGTTGGCACAACCGTAGGGGGCAAATATGGCGCATTTGCGGCGCGGAGCGGGCGGCAATGCGCCCAGCGGCGCGATCAGACGCAGAAGAGATCGTTGGTGAGGCCAAGGAACATCAGCGCCAGAACCACCGTCAGCCCGATCGCCATCGCGACGTTCATCACCCGGTCCGAGGGCGGCCGCCCGCGCGCCCATTCATAGGCGTGGAACACCAGATGGCCGCCGTCGAGCACCGGGATCGGGAACAGGTTGAGAAGCCCGATCGCGGTCGAGAGCGCGGCGATGAGCCAGATGAACGAGCCGAGCCCCGCACTGGCCGCCGTGCCCGTGGCCTGGGCGATGGCGATGGGGCCGTTGATGTTGCAACTCGAGATCGAGCCGGCGACGATGCTGGAGATCCCCACGAACGTGCCTTCGATGATCCCGTAGGTCTGCAGCAGGCCGACGTTCAGCGCCTCGCCGAGGCCCGGCCTGCGGGTGGCGGGTTCGAACATGAAGCTGGAGCTGATGCCGATGAGATAGCCGGTCTCGAGGCTGCCATCCTCGGTCTGGACCGGCCGTTCACGGGGCCTCAGCGTCGTCTCGAATGTCTCGCCCGCGCGCCAGACCGCGAGCGTGATCGGCGCGCCCTTGCTGGTGCGCACGACCTCCTGAAGGTCCGAAAAGCGCGGCGTGGGCGCGCCGTTCATGGCGGTGATCACGTCGCCGATCCTGAGTTCGGCATCCTGCGCGGCGCTCTTGGGCTGGATGCCGAGGATCAGGGGCGGCATCAGCGTCGGGCCGGTGACGGTGATTTCATTCCCGTCCCGCTCCACGCGGTAATCGACCGTCGCGGTGGCCGGCAGGGTCTCGGCCACCTCGCTGAGGGCCCGGTAGTCCGGCGTGGCCTTCCCGTCCACGCCGAGGATGCGGTCGCCGGGGGCAAGCTCGTTGATCACGGGCAAGGGCTTCAGCGCCGCGATCTCGGGTGTATCGGTGGCCACGCCGCTGAAGAACGGCATCGCGGCGAAGACGAGGATCGACAGGACGAAGTTGAACAGCGGGCCGGCAAAGACCGTGGCCGCCCGCGCCCACAAGGGCGCGCCGTGCATGGTGTGGCGCTTCTCGTCCGCCGACAGCCGCGCCATCGTGCCCTCGTCGGCGCCGGCCGAGGCGGCGTTGGCATCACCGAGGAACTTCACGTAGCCGCCGAAGGGGATCGCGGCGACCTGCCAGCGCGTGCCGCGCCTGTCGACGCGGCTCCAGAGCCGCGGGCCGAAGCCGATCGAGAACACCTCGGCATGGATGCCCGACCAGCGGCCGACGATGTAATGGCCGTATTCATGCACCGCGACGATGACCGACAAGGCCACGACGAAGGCGCCGATCGTCGTGGCGAGGTCGGTGGCGGAGCTCAGGAGGCCGGTCGGGTCCAAGGGTCAGATCCTCTGCGTGGCTGCGATCACCTCGCCCGCCACGCGGCGCGCGTTGCGATCCATCTCGATCACCATATCGAGGCTCGAAGGCGGTTTGCCAAGGTCGGGATCGGCCGAAAGCTGCGAAAGCGTGGCCTCCACCACGTCCGCCATGGCGGTAAAGCCGATGCGGCCGGCGATGAAGGCATCGAGTGCGGCCTCCTTCGCGGCGTTGAAGGCGGCCCCGGCGAGACCGCCCGCCGCCATCACTTCGCGCGCGAGCCGGAGCGCGGGATAGCGCACCGGATCGGGTGCGGCGAAGGTCAACCGGCCGATCTCGGCGAGGTTCAGCCGCGCCACGGGCAGGTGCGCGCGCTCGGGCCAGTTCAGCGCGTAGCCGATCGCGTGGCGCATGTCGGGCGCGCCGAGATGGCCGATCATGCCGCCGTCGCGGAAGCTCACCAGCGCGTGGACGAGGGATTCGGGGTGGACGAGGACCTCGATCCGCTCCGCCTCGATGCCGAAGAATTCGTGAGTCTCGATGACCTCGAGCGCCTTGTTGAACATCGACGCAGAATCGATGGTGATGCGCTGGCCCATCGCCCAGTTCGGGTGGGTCGAGGCCTCGGCCACGGTCGCATGGGCCAGCCGCTCGAGCGGCCAGTCGCGGAACGCGCCGCCGCTCGCGGTGATGGTGATGCGCTCGACGGCAGGCATCTCCTCGCCGACCAGCGCCTGGAAGACGGCGGAATGCTCGCTGTCCACAGGCAGGATGCGGGCGCCGTGACGGCGCGCCTCGGCCATCAAGAGCGGGCCGGCGGTGACGAGGCTCTCCTTGTTGGCCAGGGCCAGCGTCCCGCCATGCGAGAGCGCCCGGAAACCCGGCGCGAGGCCGGCCGCGCCGACGATGCCCGACATGATCCAATCGGCCGGCCGGTCGGCCGCCCCGAGGAGCGCCGCGGGACCGGCGGCGCATTCGATGCCACTGCCGGCGAGCGCGTCGCGCAGCTCGGGCAGGCAGCTTTCCTCGGCGACGACCGCGATCTCGGCGCGCAGCGCACGGGCCTGCTCGGCCAGCCGCCTTGCATTGCGCCCGCCGGTGAGCGCGACGGTCCGGTAGCTCTCGGGGCCGCCCTGCCGCATCAGGAGATCGAAGGTACTTTCGCCGATCGACCCGGTGGCGCCGAAGACCGAGACGCTGCGCATGCGTCAGAACCT